>NZ_DDOP01000015.1:0-95758 GCF_002341725.1 Bradyrhizobium sp. UBA2491 | reverse complement strand
TGCGCCGACATCACCGCAAGAAAGTCACACGGCAAATCGGCGCCGCCTGCGTATCCATCGGTTCGAGGTGGGTATCCAGGCGGTGAGGGGCAGACGGATCGTGCCGAGAAGGCCGAGCTGCGTTCGACCGCCTCTTGATCCTCTATCGCGCGATACTGCTATCAAGAAATCCGCCTGGACATCCCAGGCGCTTCATCCAATCGTTGGCAGAAAGAGACATTCATCGCAAACATGAAGATCGTCTAATGTGATTTGTTTCGCACTACCGAGAACGTGCCCTTGATATCCATATGAGAAGAGCAACTGCTTGACTTGACGTGCAGAACTGCCACAGCCGACCAGCGCAGCCTCGTTGAGTTCGATCAGGAGAGGAGGTGTCGATTTCAACGTTTGAACCGCGCCTAGGAGAGCCTGATACTCCGACCCTTCGATGTCTATCTTGATAAAATCGACGCGACGCCCGGCGACAATATCGTCGATTCTGCGGACCGGAACCTGAAAGCTCCGCTCTCCTGCAACAGAACCGAGAGTGTACATGCCATAGTTGCCCTTCTCGGGAAGGGTCAAGATAGCGGCGCCCTCACTGCTTCCAACCGCTGCGGGAACCACCTCGATGTTCTGCAAACGGTTGAGCGCCGCAGCATCGCGGATCGTCTGTGCGTGCGGTGGAGCGGCCTCGATCGCTATGACGTTCCCCGACGAACCGACAGCGGTTGCTCCTTCAATACTGAAGAGCCCGATGTTTGCGCCGACGTCGAGAAGCGTGCTGCCGGGGCGCAGATGGCTCTTCATAGCCTGTACGCACGAGGGTTCAAAGATTCCGAGGTAGTAGAGAAGTAGTTGCAGATGATCCACGTGCGTCGTTTTCACCAGCGCACCCGATCGGAGCTTGACGATCGAGGGAGACGGCTGGAACCGATAGCCCCACCAGAGAGCAACATGTTCGACGGCTGACGTCGGGGGAAGCCTCCGGAGCAAATGACGCAAGAGGAGATCAATCGCGCGGAGGACGCCAATCTGGTTCTTCGGTGTAGACACTGGAATTTACTTGCCGATCTGATTGCGAACAAGGAGGTGCCGCTCTCCTAGCTTACGAGGGGAGCTGCTCGTTTCGTATCTTGCTGACTACCTTCAATGCTGCGTCCGAAAGACCCGGTCCGATACCGCTGACGATCGTCAGCATATCGAAAAACTGACGCGGAATCCGTTTGGTCCTCAGGACTTTAGTAGCTTCCTAATGCCACGCTTTGCACGTCGTACGCCGGCCGCAATGTTGTTCTTCACGATCTCTGCCGGCATTAGCACCAAGCCCTTCATTCTCTCTTCCGGTCGGGCTCTGAAGATGGTGCTGTGGCTAGCACCAGTCCAATGTGCCGGGGCCTCCTTGGTGTAGTAGTAAGTTGCAAAAGATCGTCGCGGAGCGGGCGCGGAGGGAGAGACCGGGATCACCCCGTGGTAGCTGACCTCGTTGGTTTCAAAGATTACGCAGCGGTTGAATATTGGGTCGAATGTCGCTTCGCAGTGCTCTACGTCAGCGTCCCACAACTGGAATTGGCCGCCCCAAGCCTTTTGCCACGGCTCATTGAGATAAAGCAGGAGATTCAATCGCCGGTGAAGCTGTCTATCCTCGATGAAGTTGAAGTCAACATGAACGTCCAGCCTGCCCCCCGGGCCTGTGATGTGGATGCCGCCGCCGAGCAACTGCTCGTCAGCAAGGAGATTTGGCATGTTTGTAATATAGGAGAGATCGGCGAGAAACTCTGATGATGCAAGGGCCGTATTCAAGGTGCTGACGGCGCCGGTAAACTTTCTATAGTCGGAGACTTGGACCTTCTTGCGCTCATTGACCGTTTTGAAGGTCTTACCGAGTTCTAGCGCTGATCCGAAATCGGGATAAGCCGCGACAACGGCCCTGGCGTCGTCGGCGGGAATAAAGTCATCGATCACGATATGTGGGACAGGCTTTGCTGTCGTAAACTGCTCCCGAAGCTTCTCGCGGTCGAACCGTCCAAATGGATTGTTCACAACGTATCTCCTCAGCTCAAAGCGCTCGCTGACATGAAAGCTGCGTGTTCTTTAATCGTGAGCCCTTTTCTGTTGGCCGGCGACTGGCGGGCAGGGTGGTCGAGAACGTGTCCAACGTACATTGCCTGATACCACGCAGCCGCAGCTTTCGGCCTTAACCCTGGCAGGCTTCTATCGCGATCGATCTTTCGCATCGCATGCTCGGCATTGAATTCCTCAATTGCCGCGAGCTCGCCGCACCATTTGTTTGCAAAGAAGAAGCTGACGTCGTCGAAATACATGCTCATCGCGGGAAGGTATTTCTCTGGATCTCCGGTCAGGCATCGGAGCGCTGATTTCGAGGCGCTATAGATATCGACGTCGATTGCGATGAAGCCCAGAGGGGATTGCGGCCCCAGAGTCCCGGTGAAGCCATCGATCGTCTGGTCGATATTCCCCCATATGATCTCGGCACGACCGCCGATCTTCTTCTCGAGCGATGTCCGATCTTCCATGGCAAAATCGCCGGGATTCCATATTTCCGGGTGGTCCTTGTAGCTGTCGATCGACGGCAAGCCTGCCCCTGTATCGAAGCCGACAATCCGGAACGCGACGCCTGTTTCGGCGGTTATCAGTTCCGCACAGTCGATCATGTTGAGCAGTCCACGGCCGCTGGCGACGCCGAACTCGACCACGGTGACGGAACTTGCGCCGACGTATCTTGCATGATCGGCTGCGCGCAGCATGCCGTAGACATAATAAGGGCGGCTAACTAGTCCATGGCGCTCGCGAGTCCTGAAGTCGCCAGTCCGGCCCACCCAGCTATCGACTCCGAGGAAATGTGTCCAAAGCTTCCGCTTGAGACGCAGTGGGAGCGAATCTACCATTACAAAAAATCCACGATCCAAATTAGCTTGAAAAATACTCCACGTTGCTGTGCCCGCCTAGCCCCTTGACAGGCGATAGTTAACTACGGCGGGCTCAGGGTTTGGCGCGTGAAGTCTGGAGTCGTCACTCTTTATCGCGTCCCGCGATTTGTTCCCGGTTTCGAAGGGAGACCGATGTCGCCCGAGCCGACCGGCGTGCTGATCGCGCTCGAGCCGAGCAAGCACTGAGCGAAGCGCCCGGCACCGCCATCGCCCTCGTGACGGCGACTGCGCCGACATCACCGCAAGAGGTGCCGAAAGTCACATGGCAAATCGGCGCCGCCTGCGTATCCATCGGTTCGAGGTGGGTATCCAGGCGGTGAGGGGCAGATGGGAATCGTGCGGCGCTGGAGCTCTGACGAGGACGACAAGCTCAGAGAGCTCGCGAAGGCCGGCAAGAATGCGCTCGAGATCAGCAACGAGCTGACCCGCAGCGCGTCTGCAGTGCGCCGCCGCGCCGAGGTCCTGTCGGTCCTGCTGATCGCCAAGGCGTTTCGCGCCCGCCCGTCGCACGTCGCCACCCATCTCGAGCGAGTCGCGATCGATGCGATCCGGAATCGCCGATCGTTTCCCGCGGGTGTCGGCCCCAGCACTATTGCCGGAATGATCGAGAAGGGCTGGATCGTCCCGGAGCTGGGGCGGCGATATCGCGTCACCGACGCCGGCGTCGAGGCGGTGCGGCGGAAGATTCCCAGCAGCTGAACCTCAGGTCGGACTTGATCAGGAAGCCGCCGCCCGATCGCCGAGGTTCAGCTTGCTTTTGTCGCCACCGGCCCAGGCCAGCGCCTTCGGGTCCATCACCCGGAACCAGAGCGGCGGGATCGCGGCGAGCCCGAACATGCCGGTGTAACCGTTCGGCAGCCGCGGGATGTCGTCGAAATCGCGCAGCGACTGGTAGGGACGCATCGGGTTGGCGTGGTGGTCGGAGTGCCGCTGCAAATGCAGCGTCATCAGGTTCGAGACGATGTGGTTGGTGTTCCAGGAGTGCCGCGGCTCGACCGCCTGGTAGCGGCCGTTCGGCAGTTTCTCGCGCAGCAGGCCGTAGTGCTCGACATAGTTGGCCTGGGTCAGCGCATACCAGCCGAGGAAATGATGCGCGACGATGAACGGCGCGACCTTCCAGCCGAACAGCGCGATCAACCCGGCCGCCACCACGAGCGTGAGCGCGAAGCCCTGCAGGATTTCGTTATTGACCGACCAGACCGGCTCGCCGCGCCGGGTCAGCCGTTCGGCTTCGTTGCGCCAGCCGCGCTTGAACGCGCCCGGCAACTCGCGCAGCGCAAACGCGTAGATCGATTCCCCGAACCGTGCGCTGGCCGGATCCTCTGGCGTTGCGACCCAGGTGTGGTGGCCGCGATTATGCTCGATGCGGAAATGGGCGTAACCCACCGCGCAATTGGCGAGGGTGCCGAACAGGATGTTGAGCCGGTCCGACTTGTGGCCGAGCTCGTGCCCGATCAGCAATGTGCCGCCGTTGATGGTGCCGACGCCGAGCAGCAGTGCGATGTAGGACCACCAAGGCAGCTCCTGGGTGCCGAAGAAGGCGATCAACGCGATGTAGTTGATCCAGGGGAACGCCACGCTGAAGCGCGCCAGCCGCAGATAGTATGGATCGGCCTCCATCGCGGCCACCACTTCGGCCGGCGGATTGTGGGTGTCCTCGCCGAACGCGACGTCGAGCAGCGGGATCAGGATGAAGATGAAGGCGAAGGGGATCAGCGTCACCAGCGGATTGTGCGTCCGCAGGTACAGCCAGTACGACAACAGCGGGATCAGCGGCGGAATGAACGACAGCATCCACAGATAGCGCTTGCCGTCACGGTAGGTGACGGTTTCGCCAGCGGCATTGGTGCCCGTGAAGATCATCGCATTCCCTCCGGCATCTCTTCGAGTCGGCATTCGCCATTGTTGTGTGGAGCATGCTGCGAGGTGGCCCGGTGCCGCCAGTTCCCAACAGGCCAATTTTGTGGCATTTTGCGCCACAACCGCTCAGCCGGACGTGTGCGAGGGAGGGGCCGACACATGCAGAGATCGGAGACCGATGCCCTTCGGACGCCGGTGTCCGCGGCCTATGCGCGAGCGCTGGTGCGAACCTTCGGCAAGACACGGAACGAGCGTGAAGCGCTGCTGAAGGGCACGGCTATTCAGCAGGATGCGCTCGACCAGCCCGGCGCGCACATGCCGGTGTCGTCGCTGGTGATGCTGGCCGCCAACATCACCCGGGCGCATGGCGAACTGTGGCCGCTGTCGGCCGCGGCGGTGTGGTCGACATCGTTGCAGGGCGCGCTCGATGTGGCGACCAGGACGGCGCCGACCATCGCGGATGCGCTCAATACCGGCGCGCGTTTCGGATCGACCCGCGCGCCATTCGTTCGCAACCGGCTGCGCAAGACCGTGCGCTCGATCCAGATCGAGATCTCCCCTGCCGTCGCGATGGACGACGCGCTCTGGCGCGCCGTGGCGCTGGCGGTGAGCCTCAACGTGCACGCGGTCTATGTCGAATTGCTCGAGGACGCGATCGGGCAGGCGACGCTGGAATTTCCCTGGGCTCCGCCCGCGGGCGCGGAGCGTTTGGCGCCGCATTTTTCCTGCGCGGTGAAGTTCAGCGCCGGCGCTTTCCGCTTCGATGTGCCGAAGCAGCTCTGCGCGCGGCCATCGCCGTTTGCCGATCCGGAATTGCACGCCAAAGCGATCGAAGCGCTCGAGGCGATCGAGAAGCCGCGTTCGGATGCCGAGGCGCTGACGCGGATCGTCGAGAACCTGATCGCATCGCGCCTGCCGCATCGCCTCGGCGAAGAGGAGGCGGCGCGCTTGATCGGCACCTCGCAGCGCACCCTGGTGCGGCGGCTGGCGGAAGCCGGCGGCGCGTTCCGCCCGCTGCTCGACAGCGTGCTGCGCGAGCGGGCGCGGGCGATGCTCGCGGACGGTACGCGGTCGCGCGAGGAGATGGCGGCGGCGCTCGGCTACACCGATGCGACGAGTTTCAGTCGGGCGTGCCGGCGGTGGTTCGGGGAGAAGGCCGCGTGAGCATAGCAGTCCGGTTCGCAGCCCGGGCGAGCCCAGAGGCTCGCCGACCGGACGATGTCGATCCCGTCAATGCGTGTGCAAGGCGTCGTAGGCGTGGGCAAAAAATATCGCGGCGCTGAGCAGCAGCAGCGCGACAATGGTCGCTTCCATCATGACACTTCCCCACAATTTCTTTGATTATTCGGGGGAGCGTACCGGCCAATTGTTTCCGCCCGGTTTCGCCGGCCGAGGAAAATGGTTTCGCGGCTCTCGGCACCAGCTGCGACCGTGGCGTCTGAACAATGGCGCGCTCGGAGAGATTCGAACTCCCGACCCTCGGAATCGAAATCCGATGCTCTATCCAGCTGAGCTACGAGCGCGTTGCGGGTCGATTATCAGACTTGGGCGGGCAGGGCCAGCAACCTCGGCAGGGTCTACCGTCGGGACCCAGCCATTGGCGCTAGCCCGCGCAACTCCTCAGAAGCAGGGATGCCGGCGGCGGTCCTGGCCGATATAGGTGGCCGAACTCTGGTAGCATTTGTTGGTCGCCGGGCCGTCGTAATAGGCGAAGCTGCCGGCGGTCGGACCCGGGCCGTAATTGTGCAGATAGCTGATGTGGTAGGGCAGGCCCCAATAGGCATGGTGGCGGTGGTGATGCCGGTGGTGGGGATAGGCGGTGAGGTCGGCCGCGGCCGCCGGGGTGAGGGCCGAAGCGGCCAACGACACGGTCACGGCAAGGGCGGCGTACAGCTTGGTCTTGGTCATTGGCGGCCTCCGGCATTCACGCTGGAGCGGCATCCCGGGCCACTCCAGAATCCTCATTACGGCACATTTAACCTGGAAACCGGCCGGAAAGCTGCGGGAAATCAGTCACAGCGCGCCAAATTTTGCCTTCTTGCGGATGCTTAACGGATTGCCAACACAGTCCGGCCAGAGTCCTGCGGTCAGGTCCGCCCGGACCCGGCCTTTTCCTCGGTTTCGAACATTCCATGCGCATCACGCCCCTTGTCGCCCTGCTGCTGTCGGTTCTGGCTGCGACGCCGGCGCGGGCGGTGCTGCACATCACGCGCGACCATGGCGGTTATGTCGAGGAGTACAAGGCCAAGTACAAGCAGATCCGCGACCGCCGCGAGCGCGTCGTCATCGACGGCATCTGCAATTCGGCCTGTACGTTGGTGTTCGGCATCGTGCCACTGAACAAGATTTGCGTCACGCCGAAGGCCAGCATCGGCTTCCACCAGGCCTATTACGACAAGGCCTTCACCTTCGGCATCAAGGTCACCAGCCTCGAGGGCACCTCCGACCTGATGTCCTATTACCCCGATACGGTGAAGGACTGGATCCGCCGCAATGGCGGGCTCACCACCGAGATGAAGAAGATCAAGAACGGGGTCGATCTCTGGAAGATCGTCGATCCCTGCCCGGAAGAGTGGTAGGGCGCTGGCGCTGCGTTTCGTCCGAAGCCATCCTTTGCCGGCCGGTTTTATTTGGAACCGGGGACCGCTTCGTCGGTTGGCTGCTCATGATGTGTTCATCGTGATGATGCGAATATCCCCATGCGCTAGCCCGGCCGCCAAGGCGGCGTCGCGGCTTGCAGGATCGGGAGGCCATGATGGCGACCAGAACCAATCTTTCGAAAGCTGAACTTGCACGCAGCCTCGCGGGTGTGGCGTCGGCGCTGGTACTGACCGGGCTCGCGCTGTTCGCGGCTGCTCACCATCTCAGCGGCGGGTAGGGCGCGCGGTACGTCGGCGGCTTGAGGCGCTGACAATCGTCAGGCACCGACCACTCAGGAGAACCAGAACACCCCGATCAACAGGCCGGCCGCGAATGCCCAAAGCCCGAGGGTGCAGGCCGAGATGACCCGGACGAAATTCCGCAAGTCGATGTCTTGTGCGGCGCGGGATCGATCGGTCAATTGCAGACACCCCCTGCGGCGGCAGCCTTTGACATGTCTCGGAGAGAGCCTGTTCCGGATCGATGCCCAAATGAAGGCAAAATCCGGTCACGCTGGATCACGCATCTGCGAGCGCCGGCCGCCCAGCGCCCTTGGGATGCCGTCCTGCCAGCGCCGCGCTGATCAGGCTGCGAAAGCCGGGCTGCCGCCTTGCACGATGTCGCTGAGATATTTCGCCGGCGGCTTGCCGAGCGCCTTCTTGAACATCGTGATGAACGCGGTGACCGATTCATAGCCGAGTTCGGTCGAGACCTGCTGGACGCTCGCGCCGGCCGAAAGCTCGCGCAAGGCCACGATCAGATGCAATTGCTGGCGCCAGCGTCCGAATGTCAAACCGGTTTCCCGCAGGATCAGACGCGCGAGGCTGCTCTCGCTGAGCGCCATTCGGTCGGCCCATTCAGCCATCGTGCTGCGATCGGACGGATCGTCGGCGAGCGCCGCCGCGATCCGCTGCACGCGCGGTTCGGTCGAGATCGGCAGATGCAGCCGCTGGATCGGCATGCGCGGCAACTCGCTCAGCAGCAATTGCGCGACGAGAGGCGCATTGCCGCGATCCGGCAGCATGTGATCCGAAAGCGCGATGATGAGCTCGCGCAGCAATGGCGAGATCGACAAGGTGCAGCAGCGGTCGGGCAATTCGGCCGCGCCGGGTTCGACGAAGACAAACAGGATCCGCGCGTTGGCGGTCGCGATATTGGTATGGCGCGTACCGCCGGGGAGCCAGACGCCGCAATGCGGCGGCACCATCCACAGCCCGTCAGGAAAGCGGCACATCACGCCGCCGCCGAGTGCAAAGACCAGCTGACCCTTCCGGTGGGCGTGTTCGGCCGCCTCGGCCCTGTTCTCGGTGATGTCGAGGCGGACCGCGATGGCCGGGGCTGCCACGTCATCGGGATCGAGGTCCGGCCAGGGATAGCGAAGCTGGAAGCCCATTCTGTGACCGAATTTAGCGATCGATAGAGCAGATATATAAATTCTTGCGGGCGCCGAGTCGATAGTTTCGCGGCCGTGAATGGCCGGTGCGTTTTCGCGCGAAGCGAATGCGGCGAGACGCCAATTCCGGGCAAGGGGCCTCCAGGAGCATGCGATGACGATGATAACGCCGATGCGCGTGCTGGGCGGGCAGGGGCTGTTGCTCGGCGGAATCCTGCTGATTGCCTCGGCGATCCGTGCGCCGATCACCGGTGTCGCGCCCATGCTCGGCTTGATCCGCGAGAGCAGCGGCATCAGCGCAGCCGAGGCAGGGATCATCACCACGCTGCCCCTCCTGGCGTTCGCGGCGATGTCGCCGATCGCGGCCATCCTGGGGCGCCGATACGGCATGGAGCGGTCGCTGTTCGGCGCGCTGCTGATCATTGCGGCCGGGATCGCGCTGCGTTCGACCGGGCCGGTCTGGGCGCTGTTCCTCGGGACCGGCACGCTGGGGGCCGGAATTGCCATTGCGAATGTCCTGCTTCCGAGCCTGCTGAAACGGGACTTCCCGACCCGCATCGCCAGCCTGACCGGCGCCTACGCGATCACGTCGGGATTGGCCCAGGCGCTCGCATCCGTTGCGGCGATTCCGTTCGCCGAATTGCCCGGCTCGAGCTGGCAATTCTCGGCTGCCAGCACGCTGGTCTTTCCACTGACCGCGCTGATGGTGTGGATTCCCCAGCTTCGACAGGCCTCGGTGCCCGCCGGCGAGCTTGCTTCGCTGCCGCGTGGCGGACCCATCTGGCACTCGGCGCTCGCCTGGCAGGTGACGGGCTTTCTCGGCCTGACCTCACTGGTGTTCTACATCATCGTCGGATGGCTGCCCGGCATTCTCGTGCAGGCAGGTTATCCGGCGGCGATGGCAGGCTCGCTGCACGGCGTGTCGCAATTGGCGACCGCGGTGCCGGGATTGATCCTGGGTCCGATGGTCGCGCGGATGAAAGACCAGCGCGCGCTCGCGATCACAGTCTCGCTAACCACCTGCATCGCACTGCTCGGGTTGTGGCAGCTTCCGTCGCTTGCGATGCTATGGGTCGCGCTGTTCGGCTTCGGGGCTGGAGCCGCCTTCATTCTCGGCCTGACATTCGTCAGCCTGCGAACCGCGCACAGCCATCAGGCTGCCGCGCTGTCGGGCATGGCGCAGTGCCTCGGCTATTCGCTGGCGGCCGCGGGTCCGCCGCTCGCCGGCCTCGCCCATGATGCGACCGGCGGCTGGGAGCTCGCACTCGCCTGTTGCGCGGTCGCGACCGTGCTGATGGCGGTGCTCGGCAGCTTCGCCGGACGCGCGGCGACGATCTGAGGTTCGTTCGGTGCGGCGGTTGGCGTGGCGGCTGCCTGGGTAAATCTCCGCGAGGTCATGGCGCGCCTGCCGCGCCGGGCTGCTCCGGCTGTTGCAGCAGCGACGGCCGGTAGGGCGGATAGGGATCGTCATCGTCAGGGATCGCGCAGTAGCCGAACTCCTGGCGGATGCGCTGGATCTCGATGACGCGATCGTTCAGCCGTTGCAGATGCTCGAGCGACGTTGCCTTCCAGTAGCGGAAGCTATCGTGGGTGATCGGCACGAAGGCGGTGCCGAACAGCGTCGGGTCGGGCACGATGGTTCTCCCGAGCAGCAAATATTTGTCGTTGCCGACCATGACGAGGGTGGCATAGGGGTGACCTTCGCTCACCCTCAGCCCCTTGAGCGATAATTCGCAGAGCTTGCTGAAATAGGGTTCCTGGCGCCAGCGCTCGGCGGCCGCGAGATCGACCTGCACATTCAGGGAGTCGAGTCCGAAATGCGCCACCATACCCGCGGTCTCGGGAAACCAGTCGTCGTCGAGATGGCCTTGCAGCCAGGCGCAGCTGAATGAGCGGCACTGCCGGGGGCGCTCGCTGTAGATCTCGCATCCGCCGCCAGCCTGAATGTGGTTGCAGACGGTGTTCAGCGGTTTGCCGAGATCGGTGACCTCGAGCACCTTGCAGCAGAGCGTGCACGATCCGCATTGCCGGACCGTCGGTCTCACCGGAATACCGAGAGCCCACGAGCCCTGGCTTTCGCGGAACAGCAGCTTCTGTTTCTCCAGCGTGCCTAGTGCACGCTCGACTTTAAGGCGGGACAATCCGGTTGCACCGATGATGCCCTTTGTCGTCGTCGCGCCGCCTTCGACGGCGCGAACGACGACCAATGTCACTTGGTCCATTTTTCTTTTTCTTGTCCGGCTCGTGGCCGGTTCTTCTTGTGCAGTGTTTTTGGCCGCCGGTATTCGGCGACGGCATTTTCCGGTGCGAACCGGAACGCGCCGCGACCGACGGCTGCGAAGTTGTCTCGCAGCCTATCGGCGCAGACGTGATGCCGCATCCGACAAAGCTGCATGGCATCGTTGACGACACATCGTCGTGATCTACGCGATGTTCGGAGAACGAACGCGTCGCTGCGCGCGCTGGTTCGTCTTTTCAGAATTCAATTTGACTGCCGACCCACACTCAGTTTCATCCCGGCGAAAGCAGGGATCCATAACCACTGGCGGTCATGGGTGAGTGATGTCGGAATGGCGAGTCCCTTCGACAACATCCGTCGCGGCGTATGGGTCCAGGCCTTCGCCGGGACGACACTGTTCGTGGGGCATCGGCGTGGCCTTCGCGAAATTCGCGATTGCCGGCTGCCTCATCTTCAGGCAATGACGACCGGCAATGAACAAGAGCTTCGAGGAAACTGCCGCTCGTCTGGCGCCGGCGATCTTTGTCGTGCTGTGGAGCACGGGATTCATCGGCACCAAGTATGTCATCAACAATGCCGAGCCGCTGACCTATCTGTCGATCCGGATGGCGTTCGTGGTGGTCGTGATGGCGATCATCGCGGCGGTGGCACGGCCGAAATGGCCGGACCGCACCGGCGTGTTCCACAGCGCGGTCGCCGGCATCCTGGTGCACGGCTTCTATCTCGGCGGCACCGCGATCGCGATCGCGCATTCGATTCCCGCCGGCCTCTCGGCGTTGATCCCGGGCTTGCAGCCGATCCTGACCTCGACCATCGCCAATCGCTGGCTCGGCGAGCGCGTCACGCCGCTGCAATGGGGCGGCTTGCTGCTCGGGCTCGCCGGCGTCGTCTTGATCCTGCACAACCGACCGATGACGGGCGATGCGGGGTGGGGCTGGCTTGCCTCCGGCGTCTCGCTGGTCAGCATCACGCTCGGGACGCTCTATCAGCGCCGCTACTGCAACCAGATCGACTGGCGTGCCGGCAACCTGGTGCAATACATCGCGGTCACGATCTTCTTCGGCATCGGCGCCTATCTGTTCGAGACCAATGTCGTGCACTGGACCAGCGAGTTCGTGCTGGCGCTGGCCTGGCTGGTGTTCGCGTTGTCGATCGGCTCGATCGGGCTGCTGTACTGGCTGATCCGTCACCATGCCGCGACCTCGGTCGCGAGCCTGTTCTATCTGGTGCCGGCAACGACCGCGCTGATGGCCTACCTTCTGTTCGACGAGAAGCTGGACACCGTCGCGATCGCAGGCATGGCCGCCTGCGCCGCGGCGGTGCTGCTGGTCAACCGCCGGAGTTAGTCCTTGCCGCGGATTTTCGCGTAGGCCGCCAGCGCGCGTTCGCGGCCCTGCTTGTGGTCGACGATCGGCTGCGGATAGGTCTTGCCGAGCTCGATGCCGGCGCTGGCGAGCTCGATCGGAGTCGCGGTCCAGGGCTGGTGGATCAGGTCGTCGGGCAGTTGCGCGAGCTCGGGCACCCAGCGCCGGACATAGCCGCCGTCGGGATCGAACTTTTCGCCCTGAAGGATCGGGTTGAAGACCCGGAAATAGGGCGCGGCATCGGCGCCGGAGCCGGCGACCCATTGCCAGTTCGCCGGATTGGAGCCGGCATCGGCATCGACCAGCGTGTCCCAGAACCATTGTTCGCCGGCACGCCAGTCGATCAGCAGATGCTTCACCAGGAACGAGGCGACCACCATCCGGACCCGATTGTGCATCACGCCGGTGTGCCAGAGCTCGCGCATGCCGGCATCGACGATCGGGTAGCCGGTCAGGCCACGCTGCCAGGCCTTCAATGCGCGCGCGTCACGTTTCCAGGGAAAGGCGTCGAACTGCTCCTGCAAATTACGCTCGGCCAGGTCGGGGATGTCGAACAGCAGGTGGCGGCAGAATTCGCGCCAGCCGAGCTCGCTCAGGAACTTGTCGATGTCGCCGGCGAGGCGCGGATGCTCGGCGGCCGTGAAACGCGCGGCGTACCAGAGCTGGCGCGGGCTGATCTCGCCGAAGCGCAGATGCGGCGATAGGCGCGAGGTGCCGTCGCGGTCAGGCCGGTCGCGGTCGTCGGTGTAGCCCTTGATGCCGTCGTCGAGGAACGCCTTCAGCCGCGCCTGTGCGCCGGCTTCGCCCGGCGTCCAGCTCTCGCGCAGGCCGCCGGCCCAATCCGGCCGGGTCGGCTCGAGCTTCCAGTCGTCGAGGTCTTCGCTCGCGATGCCGCTGATGGATGCGAGCTTCTTCGGCGCTGGCAACGGCTTTGGCGGATCGCCGAGACCTTGCACGCGCCGCCAGAATGGCGTGAACACGCGCAGGCCGCGGTTCTCCTTGTTGCGGATCGCCCTGGGCTCGACCAAGAGATCGCCGGAGAAAATTTCCGAGGTCACGCCGTCCCTTGCGAGCGCGGCTTCAACATCGGCGGCAACCGCCTGATGCGGCGCCTGCGCAATCCCGTTCCAGAACACGGTGCCGGCATTGATTTCGCGCGCCAGCGTGGCGATCACAGCGGCGGCCGGCCCGGTCCGCAACACCAGCGTTCCGCCGATCGCCTCGAGACTGCTGCGGAGCGCGCGCAGCGACTGCGCCAGCCACCAGCGCGTCGCGCCCCCGAGGGGGCGCGACGCCGGTGGTTTCAGGGCACGGCTTTGTTCGTCGCGGACATAGACGCCCACCACGGGCGCGCCGCGGCTGGCTGCTTCGTAAAGGCCCGGGTGATCCGACAGCCGCAGATCGTCGCGGAACCAGACGATGACGGGCTGTATCTTTACCACTCGACCCCTTCGTCCCGCGCGTTACTTCGGCTGCGGCACAATACGGATGTAGGGCTTCGGTTCCTTCCAGCCCTGCGGATAGATCGTCTTGGCCTCGTCGTTGGTGACCGAGCCCGCGATGATCACGTCTTCGCCCTGCTTCCAGTCGGCCGGGGTGGCGACGCGATGCTTGGCGGTGAGTTGCAGCGAGTCGATGACGCGCAGGATTTCGTGGAAGTTCCGGCCCGTGGTCATCGGGTAGACCAGCACCAACTTGATCTTCTTGTCGGGGCCGATGATGAAGACGTTGCGGACGGTCTGGTTGTCGGCCGCGGTGCGGGTGAGGGGATCGCCCGAGGTTGCGGCCGGCAGCATGTCGTAGAGCTTCGACACGTTGAAGTCGATGTCGCCGATCATCGGATAGTTCGGCGCCGCGCCCTGGGTTTCCTTGATGTCCTCGGACCATTTGGCGTGACGGTCGACCGGGTCGACCGAGAGGCCCATCAGCTTGACGCCGCGCTGATCGAACTCGGGCTTCAGGCGGGCGAGCGTGCCGAGCTCGGTGGTGCAGACCGGCGTGAAGTCCTTGGGATGGGAGAACAAAAGCGCCCAGCTACTGCCGATCCAGTCGTGGAACTTGATCTTGCCTTCGGTGGTCTCGGCCTCGAAATCGGGGGCGGTGGCGCCAATCTGAAGTGCCATGATCTTACCTCATCTAATTGTAGTTACAGGTGAATCTGATTTAGAGGTGCCGACGTCAGTATAGGAGGCGGCAAGGACTAAGTGAACCGGTTCTGAAAAAAGGTGAGAAATTTCTCCTGGAGGCTGGAATGCCAAGCAACTTGTTTTGATCCAAAACCCTGCGGCGAAACATCTCTTGCGGAACAAAAGCCTGGAAATGCCCAGATTAAGCCGCTTATCGCCGTCATCACGCCGGCCCCGGCTGCTATAGGACTGAACCGTGACACCCTTCAAAGCGACCAAATAGCAACCATCTAAAAATCTCGGAACGCAAGTTTCGAATCATTAACCACTCGTTTACGCCGGCATGGAAAAGCTGGCCTGAGATAGGAATTGAAAGCTCCCACAATGTCTGCCCCAAGTACCAAGACCGCTGAGGCTCTCAGCGGTGCGTTGTCTCCATCCTGCCGCAAGACCGCCGCCCATGCGCTGACCATCGTGCGCGACGGCGTGATCACCGGCGAAGGCCCGACCACCAAGGGCCGCATCCACTTCTCCCGCTCGCTCGACGCCGATGACGCTGCCTGGTGCGCGCGCATCCTGACGGCCGCAGCGGTCGAGCATCAGCCGGTGAGCCGGGCCGAGATCGAGGCGCTGTTCGCGATCAACGAGGCCGCGGCCGAGCGCAGCGATGGCGGCCGGTTCGACGATCTGCTCGCCAAGGCAATTGCCCATCACGCTGCGTCCGAGTCCGGCCTGCCGGTGCCGCCGCGCACCGTGGCGCTGGCGCCCGAGACCGAGATCGATCGCTGGGCGCCGAAGCAGGGCGCCAAGATGGACACCAAGGTTCTGGAATGGATCGCCGCCCGGATGCGCGGTCAGCGCCGCACCGGTCGTGCGCTGGCGGCGATGGTGGCGACGCTGGTCGGCGCGGCTGCACTGCCGCTCGCGACCCAGCTGCCCAACGTGTTCGACATCGGGATGATGTGATCGCCCGGGACGATGCAGGCATCGTCCCGAACGAAAAGGCTTCAAGCGAAAGCGGCGGGGATCACTTCCCCGCCGTTTTCTGTTTGCCGGCGGTCTCCTCGAGCCCGAGGGTCCGCCCCGGGAACCCGGCGACGTCGAAATAGCGGGTCGAGAGCACGCGCTGGAATTTCAGCACGGTGCGCAGGCCGTTGGCCGAAGCCTTCTTGGACATCAGGGTGCCTTCGGCCATCTTCGGCACGATGCCGTTCGGCAGTGCCTCCGACATCACCCGGCCGACCAGCCCGCCATTATTCGGGGTGTGCAGGCCGAGCAGCTGGGCCGCGGTCATGCCGACATCGGCGTTGCTGACCGGGAGTGGATCGACATAGCCGGCCTTGAAGTCGGGGCCGATCGCGGCGGTGAAGTTGTAGGTGTCGCCGCGGCTGAAGCTGCCATGCATGCCCTGGCCCTGGCGCAGCACGGTGTCGGCGATCTGGACCGAGCAATTGGTCGGGATCTCGCAGCCGCTCGACCAGGAGCGGAAGTTGACCACGATCGACGGGTTCGGCGTCACCGCCTTGCCCTTCAGGTTGAGGTTCGACATCGGCAGTGTGCCGGGGAAGTTGCCGAGCTTGTCGTCGACGAACAGGCCGCTGACATAGTCCTGCTCGAGCAGCGCCTTGATGACCCGGTCGGCGAGCTTCTTGTCGCGGTTCGGCAGGTAGATCAGGTCCGAGCCGCCATTGGTCGCGATCACGACGTCGGGCTTGGCCGGGTCCTGGCCGAGTACGCCGTTGCCGGCCTTCGGGTGGGCGTTGTCGGCGACCTTGGCGTTCTTGTCGTTGGGGTCGAACAGCGGCAGGTCCAGCGCCTTGGCGAGATCGATCGCCAGGAAGCCCATCGGCAGGAAGTCCTTCGGCGTGTCGTCGTAAGCGATCTTGGCCGAAGGGCTGGTCTTGCTCTCTTTCGAGATGGTCGAGAAGCCGTGGTCGGACGACACCATGATGTTGGTGTTGGCCGAGAGCCCAAGCTCGTCGAGCGCCTTGCGAAGCTGGGCGAGGTTGTTGTCGGCATTCTTGATGCCGGCCATCGAGGTCGGGCCGTTGATGCCGGGGGTGATGGTGTTGAGGCTGTCGCCGGTGTTGTGCTGGCTGCCGTCCGGATCGCGCGACCAGAACACCAGCACGAACGGCTTGTTGCGCGCCTTGAACATCGGCAGCACGACCTTGGTCGCGACATCGGCCATGTAGGCCTGCTGCGCGACGTTGGCGACCGTGGTGCCGGGCGTCTTGGCGTCGCCCGCCTTGGCATTGTCGCCGCGGCTCGGGGTCGCGAGCGGCAGGCCGGCCTTGGTCAGCGCCTCCTTCACCTCGTCGGAGAGCGGAACGCCGGTCTTGCCGCCGGTGGAATCGTCGACCACGATCGTGTTCTTGCCGCGATCGGTATGGTCGAACAGCAGCGTCGGGCCGACCTTGCCGATGGCGGCGGTGCTGAAGCCCTCGCGGCGGGCCATCTTCAGCAGCGTCTCCTCGTTGAGGTAGTCGCCATTGAAATGGTCATCGATGTCGGCGAGCACCGCATCGTTCTCGATGAAGGGGACAACCGTGTCGCCAGCGGGCACCGAGGTGTAGCCGGTAAAGATCGTGTTGGAGAAGGTGCCGGTGTCGCCGAGATAATGACCGGTCGACAGCGCCGAGCTGTTCGCCATCGTGAAGGTCGGGAACAGCGAGTGCGAGTTCTTGAAGTGGACGCCCTTGTCGCGAATCTCGGCCATCGCGGGCGCCGTCTCCGGCGTCACGATGCCGCCGCGCAGGCCGTCGGGGACGAACAGGATCAGGTTGCGCGGCTTGGCGTTCTCTGCCGAGGCGGTGCCCGCTGAAAGCGCGATCATGCTCGCAGAAAGCAGTGTAATGGCACGGCGCATCTTCTTCGTCCCCCTGATGAAGCCCCGCGGCAGCCCGCCGCATGACTTCGTTTAGTTTTGTCATATGACAGAAATGTTACAGCGCCGGTCCGGCGCTGTAACTGCCGGTCTTTTTCTGCGGACCGCCGGTCGGCACGCCGTCATTCCGCAGGCTGAATCGCTGTCGTCTCATTGCGCGCAGCGCTGCCGGCATGCCCGTACCGTGCATAGAGCGCGGGCAGCACGGCAAGTGTCAGCAGGGTGGCGCTGATCAGACCGCCGATCACCACGGTGGCGAGCGGCTTCTGCACCTCGGCGCCGGTGCCGGTGGCGAACGCCATCGGGACGAAGCCGAGCGAAGCAACCAGCGCCGTCATCACCACGGGTCGGAAGCGAGTGAGGGCGCCTTGCTCGATCGCTTCGCGCATCGGCACGCCTTGCTCGCGCAATTGGCGGACGAAGCTCAGCATCACGAGCCCGTTCAGCACGGCCACGCCGGACAGCGCGATGAAGCCGACCGCCGCCGAGATCGAGAACGGCATGCCGCGCAGCAACAGCGCCGCGATGCCGCCGGTCAACGCCAGTGGCACCGCACTGAAGACCAAGAGCGCGTCGCGCGCCGATCCCATCGCTGCCAGCAGCAGCAGGAAGATCATTGCAAAGCAGGCCGGCACCACGACGGCGAGCCGCTGCCGCGCAGCGGCAAGGTTCTCGGACTGGCCGCCCCAGGTCATCCAGTAACCCGGCGGCAGCTGCACCGCTTGTCCGACCTTCTTCTGGGCCTCCTCGACCACCGAGCCGAGATCGCGGCCGCGGACATTGGCGGTCACCACGATACGGCGCTTGCCATTCTCGCGGCTGATCTGGTTCGGCCCTTCAGTGAAGGAGAACTGCGCGACGCGGTTGAGCGGCAGGCTCTGCACCGGCGAACTCGGCGTCGCCTTCGGCAATGCCACCGGCAGGTTGCTCAAGGCTTCGAGATCGGAGCGCACACTCTCCGGCAATCGCACCACGATGTCGAAACTGCGGTCGCCCTCATACACGACACCGGCATCCTGGCCGCCGACCGCTGCACCGATCACGTCCTGGACCTCGGAGACGCTGAGGCCGCGCCGGGCGATCGCCGCCTTGTCGACCTTGATCTCGAGCACGGGCAGGCCGCCGGCCTGCTCGACCTTGACGTCGGTCGCGCCCGGCACGCCGCGCAGCGCCGAGGCGATCTGGTTGGCGGCCTTCTGCATCGGCTCGAACTCGTCGCCGAACACCTTGACCGCGATGTCGCCGCGAACGCCGGCGAGCAGTTCGTTGAAGCGCATCTGGATCGGCTGAGTGAATTCGTAGACGTTGCCGGGCAGCCGGTTGACCGCCTTCGAGATGTCCTCGATCAACTGCTCCTTGGTCAGCGACGGATCAGGCCACTGATCGCGCGGCTTGAGGATGATGAAAGTGTCGGACGCGTTCGGCGGCATCGGATCGCTC
Organism: Bradyrhizobium sp. UBA2491; assembly: GCF_002341725.1. Taxonomy (NCBI): domain Bacteria; kingdom Pseudomonadati; phylum Pseudomonadota; class Alphaproteobacteria; order Hyphomicrobiales; family Nitrobacteraceae; genus Bradyrhizobium; species Bradyrhizobium sp. UBA2491. The sequence continues at coordinate 76,876 of NZ_DDOP01000015.1, read as the reverse complement.
GCCACCTCGGCGGTGCCGGTCTTGGAGAAGATGAACGACACCTGCGGGAAGCGGCTGACCGTCCTCTCGACCGACAGCTGCATCGCCTGCGACTGCGACAGCGACGTGCTCGGAATCCTGAGCGCATGCAGGGCGATGTTCTTCTCGTCGAGCGAGGGAATGAACTCCTGGCCGAGGCGGAAGAACCCGAACAGCGCGGTGGCGAACAGCACGACCGCCGCCGCGATGACCGGCACGGGCGTCGCCACCGCGCGCCGCAGCAGCGGGCTGTACCACCGCTTCATGACGGCGACGAGCCAGTTCTCCTTCTCCTGCACACGACCGGTGATGCAGATCGCGATCAGTGCGGGCACCAGCGTCAGCGACAGCACGAAAGCGGCAGCGAGCGCGAGGATGACAGTCAGCGCCATCGGCTCGAACATCTTGCCTTCGACGCCGGTGAAGGTGAGGAGCGGCACGTAGACCAGCAGGATGATGGCCTGGCCATAGAGGCTCGGCTGCACCATTTCCACGGCAGAGGCCCGCACCGTCTCCAGCCGTTCGTCGCGGGTCAGCACGCGGCCGAGCGCGTGCTGTTTCTCGGCGAGATGGCGCAGGCTGTTCTCGGTGATGATGACCGCGCCGTCGACGATCAGGCCGAAATCCAGCGCGCCGAGGCTCATCAGATTGGCGCTGATGCGGCCCTGCCACATGCCGATCGCGGTCATCAGCATCGCGATCGGGATCACCAGCGCGGTGATCAAGGCAGCCCGGAAATTGCCGAGCAGCACGAACAGCACTGCGATCACCAGCAAGGCGCCTTCGCTGAGGTTGCGCGCCACCGTGCCGATGGTCGCATCGACAAGCTGGGTGCGGTTCAGCACCGTCTCGACCTTGACGCCGGCCGGCAGGGACGGCGTGATCGCCCGCAACTTGGCGTCGACCGCGGCCGACACGGTGCGGCTGTTGGCGCCGATCAGCATCAAGGCGGTGCCGACCACGACCTCGCGGCCGTTCTCGCTGGCGCTGCCGGTGCGCGTCTCGCCACCGATCGAAAGCGTCGCGAGGTCGCGGATCCGGACCGGCACGCCGCCTCGGGTGGTGACGACGACGGCGCCGAGCTCCTCCATGGTCTCGAGACGTCCGCCGGACCGCACCACGAATCCTTCGCCATTGCGCTCGATGTAGCGCGCGCCGCGGCTGACATTGTTGGTTTCGATCGCCTTGGCGACGTCGGCAAAAGTGAGGCCGAGCGCGATCAACTTCGCCGCATCGGGATGGACCTGGTACTGCTTGAGATAGCCGCCGATCGAATCGACGCCGGCGACACCCGGCACCATCTTGATCTGCGGCTTGATGATCCAGTCCTGCACCGTGCGCAGATAGGCGTCCTTCTCGACCTCGCTTTGCAGCACCTGGCCGTCCGCCGTCAGGAAGCGGCCGTCGCTCTGCAAGCCTGGCGATCCGTCAGTCTGCGCCTTCTCGCCGGAGTAATGGACGGTCCACATGTAGATCTCGCCGAGGCCGGTCGAGGTCGGCCCGATCCGGGGCTCGACGCCTTGCGGCAGGCGCGCGCGCACCTCGGTCAGGCGCTCGCCGACCTGCTGGCGGGCGAAATAGATGTCGGTGGCTTCGCTGAACACCGCCGTGATCTGCGAGAAGCCGTTACGTGACAGCGATCGCGTGCTCTCCAGCCCCGGCGCGCCCGCCAGTGCGGTTTCGATCGGGAAGGTGATCTGCTTCTCGATCTCCGCCGGCGACAGCGCGGGTGCCACGGTGTTGATCTGCACCTGCTTGTTGGTGATGTCGGGCACCGCGTCGATCGGCAGTTTCGTCAACGCGAAGCCACCAAAAAACATCAGGACCGCCGCCAGGGCGACGACCACCCAGCGCCGCTGGATCGCAAGACCGATGATGCGCTCAATCATGGCCGTGCTCCGCCTCGTCCTTTTCGACCTCCGCTTTCAGCGTGAAGGTGTTCTGCACCGCGATGGTCTCGCCGGCGGCAAGACCGGTGACGATCTCGATATCGTCATCGTCCTCGCGGCCGGTTCGCACCGACCTCGCCTCGAAGCCGTCGGCGTCGCGGACGAACACGGTCGGTGTGCCCTTGACGGTTTGAATGGCCTTCTTCGAGACCATCACGGCGGACGGGGCTCCGGCGAGCGGGACCTCCGCCGTGACGAAGGTACCCGGCTTCCAGCGGTGGTCCTTGTTGGGCAGTGTTGCGATCACCCGCGCGTTGCGGGTCTCGCGGTCAAGCAGGGGGCTGACGAAGATGACGTTGGCGCTGGTCTGATCTTCGGTGCCGATGGCGCGGATATTCACCGAAACGCCTTCGCGGACCGCGCCGATGTCTTCCGGCGAGACGGCGAGATCGACCCAGATGTCGTCGAGATTGACGATGACGTAGAGCTCGCTTTCCTGCCCCTCGCGCCCGATCAGCCCGCCGAGATCGACGCGCCGCTCCGAGACCCGGCCGCTGATCGGCGCGCGCAGGAACTGGGTTCGCAGGCTCTCCTGCGGCTGGTTGGGCAGATCGGCGATCTCGCTCTCCGAAAGGCCGAGCGCAAACAGCTTCTGCCGCGCGCCGTCGAGCTTGATCTGGGCGTCGTTCGCGCTCAGCCGGGTGCGCAAAAACTCGTTCTCCGATACGATGCGGGTCTCGACCAGCGTCTTCTGCCTGGCATAGAGGGTCTGCTGCAGATCGTTGGTCAGCCGTGCGGCCAGGTATTCGCTCTTGGCGTCGGCGACCTCGCGGCTTTCGATCGCCGCGACGATCTCGCCCTTCTCGACGACGTCGCCGAGACGCTTGCGCAGTTCCGTGACCGTCGCGAGCACGCGCACCGAGACGCGCCCGATGTGGTCGGCGTCGGGGATCAATGACCCCGGTGCCAGGAAATGCCGCTTCAGCATGCCGCCGCTGGCCTGCGCCAGGGTGATGCGGGCTTCGCGAATCTGGTCTTCGCTCAGCTCGATATGGCCGGGCGCCTCATGCTTGGCCTCGGCTTTCGGCACGTCGGTGGCTGCGGCCTCCTGCGTCCCGGCCGGGAATTTAACGGGCCAGCCGATCGATCCGGCAGCCAGGACGACAAGTGCAATACCGGCGGCCACGCCGGCGAAGAATAGAACAACCCGTTTCATATGCGCCTCTCCGCAGCGCATGCCGATGGCTCTGCGCTGTCGCGACATCGATCTGTGCGAAACGGTGCGCGCGGCCTGACGGCTACGGCACACGGCCGGTCATGTCGACCGGATCAGGCACGCGGAGGCTCGAATGGAGAGATGCGATCGGCCGCCTCCGGCAGGGCGATGCTGTCATCGCCGTAGCTATGCACCGCATACGCGATCGGGAAGGCGGTCTCTTGCGGAGCGACCGAGGCGACATGCGTCAGGCAATGATCGCCGTGAAGCGAAGCCGGATGCGCCGGGGCCTTGCCGCCGGTGTCGTCGATCGACAGTGCGATCGAGGCGACGGGAGCCGCATCGTCATCGCGGTCGGAGGTCCAGCCGTGGAAGAACGACAGCACCAGCGCAAGCGAAATCAGTCCCGCGAGCAGGCTGCGCCAGCGGCGCGATCCCGATGCGTGAGCGGAAGACTGAATCATGGTGCGCGAAGCGGCCATGCGCCTTAATTAGCGCCCCGACCGCGCGCATTCAAGTTCGTCTCCGCGACAGATTGGCTACGGATACTATAACGTTACGCGGTGTCCGCGGTTCGACGTATCAGCCATCGGCGCGCCGCAACGACGGCCCAGATCGCTTCGACCAGGCCGAACGGCCAGGCGCCCTGCATGAAACCGTAGGCCGAACCCAGCGCGCACGAGACCGCGAAGGCCAGGATGAACCAGGGGCTGCGGTCTTCGGCTGCGTAGCAGACGAGCATCATGGTCACGGCGAACAATCCGAACAGCGTCAGTGCGTCCATTTCGCGGCAGAACTCCTGTTGTCGCAATGTCGATATCTGAGCAGGCTCGGGATGGCATGGCCATCGCCCGTCGCCGACCGAACGGATTGCCCGTCAAGCGCGTGGCTGATGGTGAGTTCTGTGCGATCGCGAACTCCTGTGCGAGGTTATAGCCTGGATGAGGTGACGCGAAATCCGGGCGCGCGCCAGCCCTTGTGAAGCCTCCCGGACTTCCCTTCGCTTCATCCCGTTACGCATCGCCGGGCCAGCGGTCACGTAGACGCAACCGGCTACCGCTGTAAGCAAAGGCTTAATGCCTGCGACATAATATCGCTCCGATCGAGGCCTTCGCGCTAACCTTCGGGTAACTATGCGGCTTTTGCCAATCAAGGATCCCGAGCGGTCCTGGCGTCTAATCAAGGCTCAATGGAAGAAGGACGCTGAAGGCGTCGGCGAGGATATTGCGACCTTCGGCGGCATGAGCGCCTTTGAGGCGCTGACGGCCAGGGAAGGTGACAGCCAGGGGCTGTATCACCTGACCGACGGAGAACGGGTCCACGCGGTCTGCCAGGTCAGACGTCTCTTGATGAGCCGATATTCGGCGCCGGCGCTCAGCGCGCGCTTCGTCAACGTGTCTCCGATCTACGATCTCGGCATCGCCGGTGCCGGCGATTACGCGCAGATGCTGGTGGCGCTGTTCTCCGGCGTCGTCTGGCTGTCGCGTGACGCGCTGTCGGCCAACCACGTGCGGTTTCTCCTGAAGAGCCCAGGTGACTCGCAATTCTTCGCCGCGCTCAAGGCCGTAACGCCGTTCTCACCGTTCTCGAAATTCACCATCGAAGGCGCGTTGATCGAGTGCAGCCTGAAGGAAGCGACGGCGGCGTCGCCCGCTGCGGCCGCATCCTGACGATCGTCGTACCGATCGAAGTTTTCTGCGCATCCGCCTTAACCGTCCGATAACTGATTTTCCTAACCACCCCTTGGGTTGTGTTCCCGTACAAGAGCACCCGCAGGGGCAGGAAAATGTCGGTTGTCTCAACGAACAGCGTGAAGCCGGAGCACCGGCGGCTGTCGATCAAAGGTGTGTTGCGCGCGATCAGGATGGGCGCCATTCAGTGGCTCGTCCTGAGTGCCGCGCTGCTCGTGCTCGCGATCACGCTCGGTACCGGCTATCTCGCGCTGCAGTTTCGCGAGCGCGCGCTGGAGATGTCCGAGCGCGAGCTCAACAACACCGCGCTGCTGCTGTCCCGGCATTTCGACCAGCAGCTCAGCGATCTCCAGCATATCCACGACGACGTCTTGAACTATCTGCGGTCCGAACAGGTCGAGACCGCCGACCAGTTCGAGAAGAACATGTCGCTGCTGAGTGCGCACGAGATGCTGCGGACGCGGCTGGCGGCGTTGCCGCATGTCGGCGGTCTCAATCTTTTCAGCGCCAAGGGATGGCTGATCAACTCATCCGAGATGTGGCCGGTGCCCGACATCAGCATCGCCGACCGGCGCTATTTCAAGGAATTCACCTCGGGGCGGCCGACATCGCCGGTCATCGTCGAGCCGGCGGTGAGCAAGGTGACCGGCAACTGGACCACGATCTTTGCGCGCAAGATCACCGGGCGCAACGGCGAGATCATCGGCTTCGCCAGCCGCGGCGTCGAGCCCAGTCATTTCGAGGATTTCGTGGGCTCGCTGGCGCTGAACGGCGACACTGTGATCTCGATGATCCATCGCGACGGCACGATCATCGCGCGCTATCCGCAGGACGCCGGCGTGGTCGGCCACAACATCGTCGACCAGCCGCTGTTCCGGAAGGTCATCAGCCTCGGCGGCAACACGTCCGGGCGGTTCGTCGGGGCCTCCGGCGAGGAGAATGTCGGGGCGGTGAGGTCGTTGTCGCACTTTCCGATCATGATCCTTGCCACCACACGGACTGCCAGCGCGCTGGAGGACTGGCGCGCCCAGACCAAGCTGCAATTTTGCGCTGCGGTGCTCGCGGTGCTCATCGTCATCATGACGATCTTCCTGATCGTCCGCCAATTGCAGCGACAGCATGATGCGGCCCAGCGCAAGCTGTCCGAGAAAAGCCAGCACCTCGACACCGCGATCAACACCATGGCGCAGGGGCTGCTGCTGTTCGACGCCTCGGCGCGACTGGTGATCTGCAACCAGCAATATATCGAGATGTTCGGCCTATCGCCCGATGTCGCCAAGCCCGGATGTCATCTGCGCGACCTCATCCTGCACCGCGAGGCGACCGGCTCGTTCGTTGGCGATGTCGATGAATACTGCGCCCGATTCACCAATCCTGACAACGACAGGGTCCAGGATGTGGTGATTGATACCCCGGACGGCCGCAGCATCCACCTGATCTACAAGCGTGCGCCGGACGGCGGCTGGGCCACCACGCTGGAGGACGTCACCGACGGGCGGCGCGCGCAGGCGCGGATCGAATATCTCGCGCATTATGATGCCTTGACCAATCTGCCGAACCGCATGCTGTTCCAGCGTCATGCCGAAGAACTGCTGCGCAAGGCCGCCGGGCGCGAATTCGCGATCCACTATATCGACATCGACGAGTTCAAGCGGATCAACGACACGCTCGGTCATTTGATCGGCGACGAATTCCTCCGCGGCGTGGCCGGCAAGCTGCGCCAATCGGTCGGGGCGAATGACTTCATCGCGCGCCTCGGCGGCGACGAGTTCGCGATCGTGCAGCACGACATCGCGTCCGACGACGCTGTCAGCGACCTCGTGGCGCGCATCTATCAGTCGCTGCGCACGCCGTTCGACTGCCTCGGCCATCGGCTCTCGAGCGATGCCAGCATCGGGATCGCGATCGCGCCACGCCACGGCACCGATCTGTTCGAATTGCTGAAATGCGCCGACCTTGCCATGTATGCGGCAAAGGCTGCCGGCCGCCGGACTTATCGTTTCTTCGATCCGGCGATGGAGAAGCAGGCCAATCTGCGCCGCGCATTGGAGGCCGATCTGCGCAGCGCGTTGGCCGAGGGCGGTTTCGAGCTGCACTACCAGCCGCTGGTCGACCTGCGCAGCGACGAGGTGACCGGCTGCGAGGCGCTGCTGCGCTGGCGTCATCCGGTGCGCGGCATGATCTCGCCGGTCGAGTTCATCCCGGTGGCCGAGGAAACCGGATTGATCGAGGAGATCGGGCAGTGGGTGCTGCGCACCGCCTGCATCGAGGCGGCGGGGTGGCCGGCGCATGTGCGCGTCGCCGTCAACGTCTCGCCGATCCAGTTCAAGTCGGAGACGCTGGCGCTCAAGGTTGCGAACGCGCTGGCGGAGAGCGGGCTCGACCCGCGCCGGCTCGAACTCGAGATCACCGAGGCAGTGCTGATCGCCGACGATGATGCGGCGCTGGTCACGCTCGGCCAGCTTCGCGCACTGGGCGTCCACATCGCGCTCGACGATTTCGGCACCGGCTACTCGTCGCTGCAATATCTGCAACGATTTCCGTTCGACAAGATCAAGATCGACCGCAGCTTCGTCAAGGAAGTCACCCGCAATTCGGGCTCGGCGTCGATCATCCGTGCGGTGGTGTCGATCGCCGCCGACCGCAACATGATCACCACCGCCGAGGGCGTCGAGACCGATCAGCAGCGCGACACCGTGCAGATGCTCGGCTGCACGCAAATGCAGGGCTACCTGTTCAGCAGGCCGGTTCCGGCGCAGGACGTCCGGACGCTGCTCGCGGCGGAAGGCGTCGAAAACGCCGCTTGAGTCGGCAGTTCCTTCGACGGCAAGTTCCCAGAAATCGACCGGCTGGCGCGACGAACACGGAACCGAAACCGTGGAACCGCGTTCCCTTGCGGGGCTCGACCGGCAGGCGATCAATGAAAACCGCAATGATGTCCGCGGCCATGCTGCTGTTTGCGTCATGCATGGCAAGCGCGGAAAGTGGCCTTGCGTCCTATTATCGTGGCATCGGCAAGAGTGGCGAGATGACTTGCGCGCACCGCAAGCGGCCATTCGGCAGCATGGTCACGGTGTCCTATCGCGGCAAATCGATCCGCTGTCGCGTCAATGACCGCGGCCCGTTCGTCCGCGGACGGATCATCGACGTCTCGACCACGGCGGCCCGCGCGCTCGGCATCCTTCAGCTCGGCGTTGCGCATGTTGAGATCGAGTAGGGCGTAGCCGGCGCCCGTGGTCAGGACTTGGCCGCGGTCGTCCGCTGCTCGGCGATCGCCTTGCGGAGCGTGCGCGACAGCGCCTCGACCGAATAGGGCTTCTGGATCAGTTCGAAGCCGCTGTGTGCGTTCTCGGCGAGCACGTTGCTGTAGCCGCTGGTCAGCACCACCGGCAGGCCGGGAAAGCGGTCGCGGATCACGCCGGCGAGTTCGACCCCGTTCATGCCCGGCATGATCACATCCGAGAACACGAGGTCGGCGGCGAACTCGTTCTCGGAGAGGATCGAGAGTGCCGCGTTGGCATTTGCCGCGCGCTTGACCGAATAGCCGAGGTCCTCGAGCAGTTCGGTGGAGAACTGGCCGACATCGTCGTTGTCTTCCACCACGAGGACGCGATAGCCGCGGCCGATCGAGGCCTGCTCGATGCCTGCGCTGGCGGCGACCTTGGTGTCGGCCGGGCGCATCGCCTGCGGCAGATAGATGGTGAAGGTCGCGCCGTGCCCGGGCGTGCTGGTGACCTCGATGTCGCCGTCGGATTGCTTGACGAAGCCGAATGCCTGGCTCAAGCCGAGGCCGGTTCCCTTGCCGACCTCCTTGGTCGTGAAGAACGGCTCGAAGATCGCATCGAGATTTTCCGGCGAGATGCCGGTGCCGGTATCCTGGATCGAGACCGTGACGAAATCGCCGCTGCGCGAGGCCTGGGCGCGCAGGGCAGGGATGTTCCTGACCTTCCTGACGCCGATCGTCAGCAGGCCCTCGCCGTTCATGGCGTCGCGCCCGTTGACCGCAAGGTTGATCAGCGCGGTCTCGAACTGGCCGATATCGGCGATCGCGAAACAGTCGGGATCCTCGATCCGGACCTCGATGTGAATCCGTCCACCGACCAGTGGGCGGATCAGCTGCGCGACGCTGTCGACCTGCGACCCGACATTGAACACTTCCGGTTTGAGCGGTTGCCTGCGCGCGAATGCCAGCAGTTGCGCGGTGAGCTTGGAGGCGCGCTCAACGGTCTCCGAGATCGCGTCGATGTAGCGGCGGCGCCGTTCATCCGGCAACTCGCGGCGGCGCAGGAAGTCGGTCGCCGAGCGAATGATCGTGAGCAGGTTGTTGAAATCATGCGCGACGCCGCCGGTGAGCTGGCCGACCGCTTCCATCTTCTGCGATTGCCGCAAGGCTTCCTCGCCGCGGCGCCGTTCGGTGATGTCGACGGCCTCCGGCACCGCACCGACGATCGTTCCATGTTGGTCCCGCAGCGGCCGCATCTCGAAGTCGAAATGACGGTCACCGATCGGTAGCCGCAGCGGCAGTTCGGACTTGACGTCCTCGCCGCGCATTGCCGTGGTGAAGGCATTCCTGATCGTTTCCGGCGCGCCTTCGGTCGCGCTGAACCAGGGCGTCTCCCAAAACGGCTTGCCGACGACATCGGCGGCGCCGGCGCGAATGCCGGCCAATGCGGTGCGGTTGGCGTAGAGCAATTCGCCGTCCTGGTTGAGCAGCCCCTGATGTTGATGGCTGGTCTCCAGGATCGCGCGCATCTGCGCCTCGCTGGACTCGAGCTGCGCGGTGCGTTCTGTGATACGCCGCTCCAGCGACTCGTTGAGCTTGCGCAGCTCGATCTCGGCCTGCTTGGCGGCGGTGATGTCGTGGGCGACGCCGATGAAGCCGATATGCCTGCCGTTCGGATCCCAGCGCGGCTGCGACTCCGAGCGTAGCCAGCGCCAGTCGCCGGCGGCGTTTCGATAGCGGGCCTCGAGCACGAATGGCTTCAGCGACAGCTCGCCGGTGATCTGCTCTTGCAGGATCTTGGGCAGATCGTCCGGATGCAGCGCCTTGCGCCAGTCGAACACGATCGCTTCCTCGAACGGCAGTCCGAGGAAATCGAGATAGGCCTGGTTGGCGAAGGAGCGGGTGCGATCGAGCTTGGTCACCCAGATCGGGACCGGCGCGCTGTCGGCGATCAGGCGGAAGCGCTCCTCGCTCTCGCGCAGGGTTTCCTGCGCCAGCATCTGGTCGGTGACGTCGAGATCGGCGCCGACCAGCCGCAGCGCGCGGCCGCTGCGGTCGCGCTCGATCTTGGCGACGACGCGGATCCAGCGGTTCTCGCCATCGTTCGGCCGGACGATGCGGTACTCCGCCGTGTAGTCCTCGCCGCCGGATTTGAGCACGCCGAACAGGTGGCGGATGGTGCGTTCGCGATCGTCGGGATGGATGCGCGCGACCCAGTTCTCGTAGGTCTCGTTGACCTCTTCCGGCGGCAGGCCGTGTACCAGCAGATATTCGGGAGAGCGGCGGTTGCGCACGCCGTCGCGGAAATCGATCTCGAGCCCGCCGACCCGGGCGATGCGCTGAATTCGCGCCAGCTCCGCCTCGCGCTCGAGCAGCTCGCGATGGGCCCGGTCGCGCTCGCGTGCGATCTCCTCAAGGTGCTGCCGCAGCCGTTCGGCTGCCGCCGCTTCAGGGAGCACATCAGAGGGATCGGAAGGGGTCATACGCGCCGGCAACCTCTTGGCGCAGTGTCACACAGGACGAGGCGGCTTTGCCAGCCTGATTTGCGGCGATCTCTGCTCTTCACTCGCTCGTCACTTGTGCTTCATTTGCCCTTCGGTGGACGGCAATTATAGGCCCGGCGGAACCCGGCGGCCTGCGCATCCTCCTCGGAGCAGAACCAGCGATCCGGATTGCCGAGGCCCGGGTAACTGCGGCAGGCCTGCAAATGATAGATGCCGACATTGCCGGTGACGCGGGCACGCACCGCGTACTTGCCCTTGATGTTGCAGCTTGCCGGCATCGGCAGGTCGGCGGGAAACAGCGCGTCGCGGATCTGCGTGTCGCGATCGGCCGGGCAGGCGGTGCCGAGCAGGGTGCCATCCTTCTTGCCGAGACGAAAATCGCGCGGCGCCACGAAGCAGCCCTTCCAGAGTCCCACGCGATTGTCCCTGGCGGTGGCTTCATCCGGCTTGAATCGGCCAGTGGCCGAGCTCTCGACATTGAGGGCGTAACCCTTCTGGATCATGACCTGGCTGAGGCTGGTCGGGTCGCCCTCGAGCTTGCAGACGCCGAGCCGGCGCTTCTTGAAGCTGGGATCGACGCCGATATCGTCGCAGTGAACCTGCTTGCCGCCGATCAGTCTCGTCAGCTGGTCGCGCGCTTCGATCCCGCAGGTCCAGACGTCGGCATGCTCGTCGATGCAGAGTTGGTCGACCGCCGGCGCGTCGATGCCGTCGAGCCGATAGGTGGTGTTGCCGAGCTGAACGGTGCCGGCGTCCTTGACGATCGCCGTGGCCGAGAAACCAGGGCTCGCCGACAGGCATGTCAGGAGAAGGGTCGTGATGACCGGATGACGAAACCGCATGTTCTCACTTCGGATCTTTGGCGGGCAGCCGGACTTCTAGCACATGCAGGTACGATCCAACCAAGGACTGTTCGCGAGAAGAGACAGATGCGTGCGCACCGTCACAGCCTGACAGGTGTTCCGCGACGTAGAACGGCCAGATGCCTCCATGGAAGGGATGCACATGGCCGAGTTCATCATCAACATCCTCGCCGACAATCGTCACCGACATCTGGACCCTGCAATGCCTCGCGCGTTGGCGGAAGAAGAAGACGCCCCAGGAGGCAGCGTCCGATCAAAGATCCGATTGACTCGATAGGAACAAAATAGGAACATGATGTATCAACTGAATCCCGGATACTTTATGATGTCTGCACGGCCCGAATCTGACGACGATAACGGGCTGGAAGGCGCTGTCGATCAGGCCATTTCCGCCTGCGGCGGGGACTTGCGCGCTACCATCCGGGCGCTGATCGTGGCCAATGAATTCCTGGAGAACGAGGTCAGCGAGCTGATGAAAGCCGTGGCCAAGGCCTATTCGCGCGGCCGGTTCAAGACCTATTCGGGCTGAGATACTCCTCAGGCTACCGCCGCGGACCGGCGAAGCACCGGGCAGGTCCTGCATTAGACCGTTGCCTCCGGGGCAATTTGCTGTACCAACGGAGTGGTTACGCCCAATCGCCCGTGCCAGATTGCGCGGGGAGGAATCCTGCCAACAGCCCAAGTCCTAAAAAGCCCAAGCAAGAAGAGCATGTTCAAACGAATTCTGATCGCCAACCGCGGCGAGATCGCCTGCCGGGTCATTAAGACTGCGCGCCGTATGGGGATTGAGACGGTCGCCGTCTACTCCGAGGCCGACCGCGACGCGCTGCATGTCGAGATGGCCGACGAGGCCGTGCTGATCGGTCCGCCGGCTGCGGCCGAGAGCTATCTGTTGATCGACAAGATCGTCGAGGCCTGCCGCAAGACCGGCGCGCAGGCGGTGCATCCCGGCTACGGCTTCCTGTCCGAGCGCGAGGCGTTTCCGCGCGCGCTGGAGGCCGCCGGCATCGTCTTCATCGGTCCGAACCCCGGCGCGATCGCCGCGATGGGCGACAAGATCGAGTCCAAGAAGGCGGCTGCGAAGGCCAAGGTCTCGACCGTGCCCGGTCATCTCGGCGTGATCGAGGACGACAAGCACGCGGTCCAGATCGCCGACGAGATCGGCTATCCCGTGATGATCAAGGCCTCTGCCGGCGGCGGTGGCAAGGGCATGCGCATCGCGCATTCGAAGGGAGAGGTCGCTGAAGGCTTCAACCTCGCCAAGGCCGAGGCGAAGGCGTCGTTCGGCGACGATCGCGTGTTCATCGAGAAATTCATCGTCGATCCCAGGCACATCGAGATCCAGATCCTCGGCGACAAGCATGGCAACGTGATCTATCTCGGCGAGCGCGAATGTTCGATCCAGCGCCGCAACCAGAAGGTCATCGAGGAGGCGCCGTCGCCGCTGCTCGACGAGACCACCCGCCGCAAGATGGGCGAGCAGGCCGTCGCGCTGGCCAAGGCCGTGAACTACGATTCGGCCGGCACCGTGGAGTTCGTCGCTGGCCAGGACAAGAGCTTCTACTTCCTGGAGATGAACACCCGCCTGCAGGTCGAGCATCCCGTCACCGAACTGATCACCGGCATCGACCTCGTCGAGCAGATGATCCGCGTCGCCGCCGGCGAGAAGCTCGCGCTCGCGCAGAAGGACGTCACCTTGACCGGCTGGGCGGTGGAGTCCCGCGTCTATGCCGAGGATCCGTTCCGCAACTTCCTGCCGTCGATCGGCCGTCTTGTGAAGTATCGCCCGCCGGCCGAAGCCAGCCGTGACGGGATCACCGTTCGCAACGACACCGGCGTGCAGGAAGGCGGCGAGATCTCGATCTATTACGACCCGATGATCGCCAAGCTCGTCACTCACGCCCCGTCGCGCGCTGCCGCGATCGAGGCGCAGGCGACCGCGCTCGACGCCTTCTATGTCGACGGCATCAGGCACAACATCCCGTTCCTGTCGGCGTTGATGAATCATCCGCGCTGGCGCGAGGGGCGGCTCTCGACCGGCTTCATCGCTGAGGAATTCCCCAAGGGATTTTCGGCGCGCGCGCCCGAGGGCGAGATCGCTCGGCGGCTTGCGGCAGTCGGCGCCGCGATCGATCATGTGCTGGGCGAACGCAAGCGGCAGATTTCCGGCCAGATGGGCGGCCGCGTGGTGCAGCGCGAGCGCCGCCGCGCGGTGTGGCTCGATCGCGCCGAGATTGCGCTCGACGTCGCACGCGAGGACGACGCCATCGCAGTGCGCTTCATCGGTGCCGACGGGCTGCCTGGCAATCCGCACAATCTGGCGTCGAGCTGGGCGCCGGGCGAGCCGGTCTGGCAGGGCACCATCGACGGCAATTTCGTCGCCGTGCAGGTGCGGGCGATCAACAACGGCTTCCGCCTCGCGCATCAGGGTTTCGAGGTGCCGGTCTATGTCTTCACCGAGACCGAGGCGACCTCGGCGCGGCTGATGCCGGTGACCTCGGCGGCCGACACCGGCAAGAAGCTGCTGTGTCCGATGCCGGGTCTCGTGGTCTCGATCGCGGTGACCGAGGGCCAGGAGGTCAAGGCCGGCGAGACGCTCGCGGTGGTCGAAGCCATGAAGATGCAGAACGTGCTGCGCGCCGAGCGCGACGGCACGGTGAAGAAGATCCACGCCACCGCCGGCGCCACACTCGCGGTCGACGCGCTGATCCTGGAGTTCGCATAGATTCATCATTGCGAGCGCAGCGAAGCAATCCATCTGACCGCGCAAGCGTATGTGAGAGATGGATTGCTTCGTCGCTTCGCTCCTCGCAATGACGTCGAGGGAGACAACACCATGGCCTTCCGCAAACGCCGCGAAGCTCTGCGATCCATCCTCAACGGATCGAGCTGCATTCGGCCGGGCTCGGTTTATGATGCGACCTCGATCCGGATCGCGGAAGATCTCGGCTTCGAGCTCGGCATGTTCGGCGGCTCGGTGGCCTCGCTCGCCGTGCTCGGCGATCCCGACATTGCACTGATCACGCTGACCGAGTTCGCCGAGCAGATCCGCCGGATGTCGCGTGCATCGACGCTGCCGGTGCTGGTCGATGCCGACCATGGCTACGGCAATGCGCTCAACGTTCGCCGCACGGTCCAGGAAGTGGAGGCCGCCGGTGCCGCCGGCCTCACCATCGAGGACACGCTGCTGCCGCAGGCGTTCGGCGAGGCCAAGACGCAGCTGATCTCGTGCGAGGAGGGCGTCGGCAAGATGAAGGCCGCGCTCGACGGCCGCAGCGATCCGTCGCTCGTCATCCTGGGCCGGACCGGCGCCGCCTCGATCACCAATCTCGACGACGCGATCGCGCGCGCGAAGGCCTATCAGGCGGTCGGCGTCGACGGCTTGTTCTTCACCGGCATCAAATCCCGTGGCGAATTGGAGGCGCTGTCGGCCGCGACGACGCTGCCGATCGTGCTCGGCGGCGCGCCGGAGGAGATGACCGCGCCGGACTATCTGGCGAGCCAGCGCGTCAGGATCGCACTACAGGGCCATGCGCCGTTCGCTGCCGCGACCCAGGCCGTCTACGAGACGTTGAAGGCGCTGCGCGAAGGCACTTCGCCGAAGAACCTCAAGGGTATCGCATCGTCCGAACTGACCGGTCGCGTGATGCGCGAGGCCGAGACCAGGGCGCGCAGCGGCGAGTTCCTCGGCCTGAAGAAGTGAGCGGTGTGATCCGCCACGTCACGATCACCGGACGCGTCCAGGGCGTCGGCTATCGCGCCTGGGTTCACGAACATGCGAACGCGCGCAGCCTCGAAGGCTGGGTCCGCAACCGCCGCGATGGCAGCGTCGAGGCGGTGTTCGCCGGTCCCGACGGCGTCGTCGCCGACATGATTACGGCATGCGGCCGCGGCCCGATCTCGGCGCGCGTCGACCGCGTGCGGGAAGATGCCGGCACGTCCGATCTGTTGAATCTGCGCGGGGCGGGTGAGCGGTTCGCCTTCCTGCCGACGGTCTGACCTGCCACAACGCCATCCATCTCACCGTCGACGACGTTCGCGGCCGAACGGCCTTTGGCGGCTCTTGACTTCCAGTCCGAATAATCTGATATTTCTGTCATGACAGAAATAACAGCTAAGAAGAAACTTCCTGCCGTCGTCGAACGCTTCATCCTGCATTGGGGCGACATGGGCGACGAATGGGGGGTCAACCGCTCGGTCAGCCAGATCCACGGGCTGCTCTATCTCGCCGAGGCGCCGATGACGGCGGAGGACATCGCCGACACGCTCGGCATGGCGCGCTCCAACGTCTCCAATTCGATCAAGGAGCTGTTGTCCTGGGGCCTGATCCGGCGGGTACCGATCCTCGGCGACCGTCGCGACCACTTCGAGGCCGAGACCGACATCTGGGAGGTCGCGGCGAAGATCGCGGCCCGGCGCAAGGAGCGCGAGATCGATCCCGCGCTCGCCGCGCTGCGCGCCTGCGTCTCCGACGCTGCCGACGATCCCACCATCAGTCCGCTCGCCAGCAAGCGGCTGAAGGAGATGCTGACATTCACCGAGCTGGTCGACCGCTGGTACTCGCAGATGCTGAACGTGCCGCGGCCGCGTCTGGTCGCGCTGATCAAGCTCGGCGAGAAGATCGTGAGTTTCCTGCCCACAGGCAGAGCCAAATAGGGGCCACGGCGTAACGGGAGTGTGCGATGGCGTCAGCGAGGATACCCACCTTAAAGACAGCGCCGGCTTCCGATACCAAACTGCTCGATGACCGTCGCTTCCGCGCCTTGCTGTCGGACGAGGATTGGGGCCGGCTGCCGGTTGCGATCTGGCGGCGGTTCTCGACGCGCGTCGAGGACGGCAACACCGTCGTCTATGTCGGCGAAGTCGAGGAGGCCTCGAGCAGTCGCGCCGGCTGGTGGCTGGCGCAGGTTGCACGGCTGATCGGCGGACCGCTTCCGACCGGCAACGAGACGCGCGTGCCGATGATCGTCACGGTCACCGAGAACGCTGCGAGCGGCGGCCAGATCTGGACCCGCATCTGCGCCCGCCGCGACGGCTTCCCGCAGGTGATTCATTCCGCCAAGCGCTTCGCCGGTCCGACCGGGCTCGAGGAGTATGTCGGCTTCGGCGTCAGCATGGCGCTTGGGATCGCGGTCGAGCACGAGGCGCTGGTGTTTCGTAGCGTCGGCTATTCGCTGCAACTCGGTCCGTTCCGGCTGGCGCTGCCCGAATGGCTCACGCCCGGCGACCTCACGGTGACTCATTCCGATCTCGGCTGCGGCGACTTCCGCTTCACGCTGGAGATCATCCACCCGCGTTTGGGCCGGCTGCTGCGGCAGTCCGCCGTGTTCAGGGAGGCCTCGTCATGACACCGCTGCTATGGACCCTGGTCGCGATCCAGATCGCGATGGGCGCGTTTGACACCTTCTATCACCACGAGTTCACCGAGCGGCTGGCGTGGCGTCCGTCGCAGCGTCGTGAGCTGCAACTGCACAGCCTGCGCAACATGCTCTATGCGCTGCTGTTCCTGGTGCTCGGCTGGCTCGAGGTGCACGGCGTTCTCGCGATTGCCGTGCTGGTCGTGCTGGTCGTCGAGATCGTCATCACCCTGCTGGATTTCGTCGAGGAGGATCTAAGCCGCAAGCTGCCGCCGAGCGAGCGGATCAATCACACGCTGCTGGCGATCAATTATGGCGCCATCCTCGTGCTGCTGGTGCCGGTGCTGATCGGCTGGGCCATGCAGCCCACCGCCGTCGTGCCGGCCTATGCCGGTGCCCTGAGTCTGTTTGCGACCGCCGCGGCGGTCGGTGCGGCACTGTTCGGTGCGCGCGACTTTGCCGCGTCGCGACGCCTTGGGCGGATGGCAAGCCGGCCGGCCGCGATGCTGGTCGAGAAATTGCCGGTGCGGCAGACCGTGCTGGTCACCGGCGCGACCGGCTTCATCGGTAGCCGCCTGGTCGCGAGCCTTGCCGCATCGGGCCATCAGGTGATCGCGCTGATCCGCAACCCGGCCAAGGCCGAGATGCTGGCGCCGCCGGTGACGCTGATCACCAGCCTCGACGAGTTGCCCGCCAGCTCGACGATCGACGCCATCGTCAATCTGGCCGGCGAGCCGATCGGCAACGGCTTGTGGACCGAGGCCAAGCGGCGCAAGATCATCGCCTCGCGTGTCGACATGACCGCTGATGTCGTCAAGTTGATCGCGCGCCTCGAACGCAAGCCGCAGGTCTTGGTCAGCGGCTCGGCGATCGGCTGGTATGGGCTCTGGCAGGACCAGGTGCTGACCGAGTCGGCGAAATCCCACGCCTGCTTCAGTCACGAGCTCTGCGAGGCCTGGGAGAATGCGGCCGGAACCGCCGCCGATCACGGTGTGCGCGTGGCTTATTTGCGGATCGGTCTCGTGGTCGGCACCGATGGCGGCTTCATCACGCGGATGCTGACGCCGTTCGAGTTCGGTCTCGGCGGCCCGCTCGGCTCGGGCAGGCAGTGGATGTCGTGGATCGAGCGCGACGATCTGGTGCGCCTGATCGCCCATGTGATTGCGAAGCCCGAGCTCTCCGGTCCGATCAACGCGACGGCGCCGATCCCGGTGACCAACACGAAATTCACCGAGGAGCTCGGACGCCGCTTGCACAGGCCCGCGATCTTCCGCGTGCCTGCCGCGCTGCTACGCACCATCGGTGGCGACTTCGCCGACGAACTCCTGCTCGGCGGCCAGCGCGTGCTGCCGAACAAGGCGCTTAGCAATGGGTTCGTGTTCCGGCACGAGACGCTGCGCAGCGCGTTCGAGGCGATTTTGTAGAGGAGAGCGGGATGTCCAGCGTCTGTTCCCGGGCATTCGGAGGGTGGCTTGCCGCGTGTGGGGCCGCGACGGCGGTTACCTCCGGCTTCGAGATGATCGTCCTTGTGATCGGGGTAAGCCGAAGTCCGCCGTCGCCAATTTTTCTAACCGGTTCGATAGTTCCGCTTCTCGTGCTCATCGACTTTATCTTCATCTGCTTGTTGTCAGCGATTCCATCAGCCATCGTCATCTGCTTGAGTGAAAAATTCCGGGTGCGCTCAGTCGTTTTCTTCGGCTGCGCAGGTGCGGTGATTGGAGCTGTTTGCGTTGGCTTCTTCGATCGGGTCACCGCAGCATGTGCGCGGGGGCAGGGTGGCCCGATCGATCAGCCATTCGCGATATGGACATCGGGCGCTGCAGGAGTGTTCGTTGTGGCCGGACTTGCCGCGGGTGTGACGTATTGGTTCATCGCCGCAAAGGCCTCGCTTCGGAGCATCGCCTCTGAGCCGGTATGACTCGTTTGACCGAGCGCTTCGGATAGGCCGCGGAACGTGACGTCGCCGGTCTTGTCGAAAAAGCGGAGCAAGTCCTACGCAGTCGCTTCCGGCAGGCGCGCCGCGATATCTCCAAACACCTCGGAAAACGCCTGCCGGAGCGCGATGTCGACATCGGCCATCGTGACCGGCAGCCCGAGATCGATCAGTGAGGTGACGCCATAGCGCGGATCGACCACGCCGCAGGGCACGATCGCCTGGAAGTGCGACAGCTCAGGCTCGACATTGATGGCGATGCCGTGGAACGAGACCCAGCGGCGCAATCGCACGCCGATCGCGGCGATCTTGTCCTCGCAGCCTGGGCCCTTGTCGGGGCGTTTCACCCAGACGCCTACGCGGTCCTCGCGGCGCTCGCCGCGGACGTTGAAGGCGGCCAGGGTGCGGATGATCCATTCCTCCAGCGAGGCGACGTAGGCGCGCACGTCCGGCCGACGCCGCTTGAGGTCGAGCATGACGTAAGCCACGCGCTGGCCCGGACCGTGATACGTGACCTGGCCGCCGCGGCCGCTCTGGAAGGTCGGAAAGCGCGGGTCGAGCAGGTCGTCGGCCTTACCGTTGGTGCCGGAGGTGTAGAGCGGCGGGTGCTCCAGCAGCCAAACCAGCTCCGGTGCCTCGCCCGCAGCGATGGCGGCGACCCGTGCATCCATCGCGGCGAGAGAATCCGGGTAGGGCACCGCCTGGTCCGAAATCCGCCATTCGACCGCGCCGCCGCCCGCAGGGCGTGCAAACGTCGTCAGATCGAGGCTTTGGCGGTCGTTAACCATTAGCTAACCCTAACGTGGTCAGGTGAACCCACAATTTAGTTCCCGTTCGGCGGTTCAGAAGTGCCCACCCTCGATAAAGTCAGCGTAGATCTCATGGTGGTCCTCGGCACCACCACCATGCCGATTCACCAGGTCATGCGGCTGTCCCGCGGCGCCATCATCGAACTGGATGCCACCGAGGCCGACGAGGTCAAGATCCTCGCCAACAACCTGCCGGTCGCGAGCGGCGTGGTATTGGTCGACCGCAACCGGATTGCGGTCGAGGTCAAGCAAATGCTGCCGAAATCTCCCGGGGTTCGCAGTTAATTCAAGCATCAAGCCGCTTGTCCCTGCATCCGTGATTTGTTACATGGCCCCGTCGATGCGGCGGCGCCTTAGGGTTCCATCCGACATCCTTAGCGCTCGTGGCGGAATTGGTAGACGCGCTGCCTTGAGGTGGCAGTGGGTAACACCGTGGGGGTTCGAGTCCCTCCGAGCGCACCACCCCCAGAATTTGCATTGAAATCGTTACGGTTTTGGTTCCGGCGCGGCCCGATATGGGCGTGGTGGGAACGCTGGATGTTGGGGCTTGGGGTCCGGTTCTGGCTCGCGCAGAAGCCCACCACCATGCCGCGGCCTGCGTTGAATCGCCCGCAGCGATTCTTCCGCTCGAACTCTCGATCGCCTGTTCGGCTTTGGCCGCTCGAGCCTGACCAGACAGGGGCGTTGGCTCAGCGCCGCCACCATCGCCTGAAGTAGAAAAACAATATCGCGCCGGCGATTGCGGGGCCGCCGGGGACCGGCAGCAGGGCGAGCGCGGCCAGGATCACCAATGCGGTGACGAACCACGGTGGCCTTTTCCTGCCAGGTGCCGTCGCCGGGCCTGCCGTGGGGGCAGGCTGCGGGCCGGCTGCGTGCGTCGCACCCGCCGGTGGAGGCGGAACATTGGGCATGCGCGACGGGCTGGGCGCTGCCGTGCGCGCTTGCGCAGCCCGCTTCTTTTCGTCCTGCCGTGCCAGCGCGACCAGCACTGGGTCCGGCGCTGGCGGTGGGCGCTCCGCGGGTGCCCATTGTCGGCCAGGCGGCATCTGGCCGGTGGCCGCGGCCTTGCGGAATGCGGCGCGGGTCGGGCGCCGCGCGGAGCGCGTTGGCGCGTATTGCGCGGCGAGGCGTTGCGCACGCTGAAGCAGCGGCGTGCCGCTCGCAGGATCCACCATCACGGCGAAATGGCCGAAGCCGAGCAGCGAGCGGATCACGTCCTTGCCGGGGCCGAAATGCTTGCCCTCCGGCCCGTGGCGCTCGACCTGCTGCAGCACGGCGCGGTACCGGCGCAACAGGTCGCGCGGCACCGCCACCGCCTCGTTCACGGTGAGGCCGGTAACCTCCTGGCGCGACGAGCGGCGCATCACGCGCGTCTTGTCCGGATGGATATTGAACCCTTCGGCCCCGACGATACCGTGCACGGCCTTGAGCAGTGTCCCGATCTTTTTCACCGCTTCGCCCGAGCCGGAGAAGGTCAGGTCGTCGGCGTAGCGGCTGTAGACGAAGCCGAGTGTCCGCGCGAGGCCGACAAGGCGCCGGTCGAGTTTGCGGCAGATCAGGTTGGTGATCGCCGGGCTGGTCGGCGCGCCCTGCGGCAGCAGCCGCGGGCCGTCGGCGATGAAATGGCGCTCGCCATCGAGCGACACTTCGTCGACCATCGGCTCGGTGCACAGCAGCGCAAGCGGGATCGCGACCGCCTCCGTGTAGCCCAGCGCCTCGAACAAACCCTTGACGCGAGCATAGGTCAGGGTCGGGAAGAAGTCCTTGAGATCGAGATTGATCACCACGTCGCGGCCGACATGGTTGCGCGCATTGGTCAGGATGGAACGCTCAGGCGCAAATCCATGCGCGGCATCATGCAGCGGCACCCGCGCGAGAATGTTGTCGAGCACCCAGTACTGCGCGCGCTTGAGGCGCGGCATCGGCGCCGAGATCAACCGCTCGCCGCCGCTCTTCTTGGGGATCGTGAAGCGCTGGTAGTGATTGACCGAGGCCACTTTCCTGTTGAAGGCGAGGAAGCGCAGCTCACCCAGCGGCACGCCCATCGCGTCGGCCAGCGCCTTGGCATCGGTGAGCGGGGGCAGGCCATCGCGCAGGGGCGTGGCGGTGGTGTGGGTATGAAGGCCGTGCGAGACGTCCTCGCCGAGATAGAGCACATCGCGCTTGCGCCGATCGTACCAGGCAAAGGCCCGGCTTTGTCGTGCCTCGGCGTTGCGACGCTTGGTCTCCTGCCGCCGCGCCATCGCCTCGGCCTTGCGGCGCTTGTGCATTTCCTTCAGCGCCCGCG
Source organism: Bradyrhizobium sp. UBA2491 (assembly GCF_002341725.1). Lineage (NCBI taxonomy): Bacteria > Pseudomonadati > Pseudomonadota > Alphaproteobacteria > Hyphomicrobiales > Nitrobacteraceae > Bradyrhizobium > Bradyrhizobium sp. UBA2491. Next base: position 55,086 of record NZ_DDOP01000015.1, on the reverse strand, counting down.
CGGGATCACCGAGGGTGGCGTTCTGGCGCTGCAATTCGGTAAGCTCGCGCATCGCATCGGCGCGGGCGCGGATCACCTCCGCGGCGGGCGCCGGTGCGTCTTCGCCGTCGGGCCAGAAACCGAGCCGGATCATCTCTTCGAGGATGACCTCGTCCTTCGACGACTGGCGGATGCGGTCGTAGAGTTCCTGACGCGTCAGCGTGCCGGGGGCAACGGTTTCGTTCACGCGGCCGGCCCTCCGGTCGAGAGTGTGACGGCAACGTCGCGGAGGGGGATCGGAAAGGGCGCAGGCCGGATTGCCTTCGTCTCTTCTAGGAACTGGATCGATCCACTCGACGCCGGGGCGTCCACCCGTACGCAATTGGGTTCAAAGAACCCATTCTGCGATTGCGTACGGGTGGACTGCCCCGGCCCAGTGAAGATCGGGCCAGTGACGCATGCGTGGTCATGGTGCAAGGACGGCGATACGCCGCCCGGGTTGCAAGGTCCTGACCGGCCTGCGCCCTTCCGAATGCAGTGATACGCGAATTGTCGCCGGAGATTCAAGCCGGCTCTGGCGCTCGAAGCTTTCATGTCACTCATGCGATGGCGGGTCCGTCCTGGGCGACGCCCTCGACTTGCGAATGGAAGATCCGGCGCAGCGCGAGCATGTGCTCGCAAGGACCGCGCATCAGTTTGTTGTGGCCGTAGAAGTGGCAGCTGCATCGCGCCTCGATGAGACGGTCGTCCTCGTCGATGACGAGGTTCACCTGCTCGGTGCGGGCATTGTCGAGCACGCTGCCGCTGATGGCGCGAGCGCCCTGGTTGCGATCAATGCTGCCGATCGTCACCAGGTTGGCGTCGATCAGGCGATCGGCCTTCTCCTCCTGCGCGCTCGAGAAGCGCAACTGGGCCGGCGACAACGGCTCGCGCGTCAGCTCGCGCAGACGGTAGAGCGACTTGTCGAGGTCGAACATGGCGCGCCCGGCCTGGGTGTAGGCCGTCAGCGCCGCGTGCACGAGCGTCTGGTCGACGCCGGTCTGTCGTGCCAGCTCGGCGGCGCTCGCCGCGTGGGACTTGCCGAGCGCCGCGAAAACACGTTGCGCGGTGTCGTTGTCGACCTTGTGGTGCGGCGCGAGCAAATCGAATTGTCCGGCGGACGACCAGTCATTCGCGGTCCAGCCCGACAGGCCGAGCGTGAAGCGCAGGCCGCCGAAGTCGACGACGAAGAACGACGGCAGGCCACTCCCGGTCAGGTGCACCCGCACCGAGCGCGCCAGGGGCAGCGCCCGCCCGAGGATCACCAGCCGCCGCCGGCCCCAGATGCGGATCTCGGCGGCTGAATTGCCGCGATAGATCGAGCGACGGAACGTGAGTCGCTCGCCCCATGGCTCGATCACCACCTCCACCGGCGCGTCCGGCTTCAGCACGAACCGCAGCGAACGCGGGCCGGCCTTCTCCTTCTTCTGCGCGAGGCGGGTGAGGATGTTGGCCATGTCCACGGGATGCAGGTCGAATACATGCGCCGGCAGGGTCATGGCGCTCGACACTTGCAGGAAGCCGCGCACCCAGCTATCCGGCAGGTCGATCTTCTCCTCGCGGAAGTCGAGCTCGTCGCCGGTCTGCACCTCGAACCCGGTGGGGTCGATGGTGAGCGTGGTGTCGCGATAGGAGCGGATTTTCTGGAATTCGTCGTAGAGCGCGTGGCTGTAGTCGATATTGGTGGTGCCGAAAGCCATCTCGCCGAGGTTCTCGAACACGTCGTGGTCGCACGACAGCCGCCCGTAGCTCGATTCGTCGAGGCTGAAGCACTCGAAGAAGATCTCGTCCGGGTGCACTGTTATGACCGGATCGAGCACGATCCAGGCGTCGCGGTTCTGCTTGTAGAGGTAGTTGAAATAGGATTGCCGCGCCGCCCAGAACGGCTTCATCAGCCGATCGCGCTCGCGGTCGAAGCCGCGGATGCGGTCCTGCAATTCCGCGATGCGCGGCCTGATCGCCGCGGACTGCGCCGTCGCCTCGGCGAGGAAGTTGGCCTCGTTCTGCTTCAGCCACTCGAAATAGGCGGTGCGGTCGCGCGGCTTGAAGCGCAGGTCCGAGACGACGACATGATGCAGCGCGGAGATCGCCTCGCGGAATGCGAGGTGACGCGCGACCTTGCCGGTGAAGAAAGTCGGCTGACGCAGCGTGTCCGGCGCGAAGGCGAACGACGATGAGGCGGCGTCGGACGAGGCGCTGGTGCTGCCGAGAAATCGATATGCGAAATTCATGCGGCAGTTCCGCTGGTTTGCGAGCCGCCGCCCGGCGGCGTGCGACCGGCGCGGGCCACGGTGATGGGCAGCGCGAGATCCGGCCATGTATGCGCGACGTCGCGCAGGATGATCAGCGCGGGCGCCTTGTCACGCAGGGTCACGCTGAGCGTGAAGTCGTGCAGGAGCTGTGCGATCGCGGCCGCGCGGTCGCGGTGCGCCAGCGCCTCGTTGCGCAGTGCCGTGAAGATCCGGTCCTTCGCGATACGCCCGCGGTTGATCTGCATCAGGATGATGCGGGCCTGGGTGAGGAACTTGGCGAAGATCGTCGCATCCGCCAGCGACTGGCCGGTGATCAATTCGGTGACAAAGAGATGGAAGCTGCCGGAAGGGTGCTCCAGCACGCGCCCCAGCACCTCGGCGATATCGCCGTCGGCGAGGCTGCGCCGCAGCAGCAGGCGGGCGCCGTCCTGCACCGCCGGTACGGTCGAGTCCGCCATGACGGCCAACGCGGCCGCGGGCAGCGCGTCGCCGGGCCAGGCGGTGAGGCGGTTCACCGCGGTCGTTCGTACGTCGTCCCACTCGCTCTCGACCAGCAGCACGGCGTTCTGCGGGTCGGCGCGGAAGCGGGCCTCGTCAGCTTCAAAGGCATGAAGCGCGAAGCGGCGCACGGCGGCGAATGGATGGTTGCCGAGGCGTGCCAGTTGCCGGATCGAGAAGTGCGACGGGGCGCGGCTCTCCAACAGTGTCGCGCCCAGCATGCGCGCACCGCCGGCACGTGCCTGCAACAGGCGCCAGAGCGTACCATCGTCGATGCCGGCCGCGGCCTGCGGCAAGGCTTCGACGAACAGCGTCACCATGTCGGCTGCATGGCCTTCGACCGGCTCGGCGCGGAAGAAGCCGGCCATCAATGCGTCGCGCAGCCGGATGGCAAAAGCTTCATCGGTCGCCGCAAGACGCGCGACAAGCGGACGGGCGGCCGCGCGCAGCCCGGCATGGGCGCCGGTGGCCGCCAGGGTGATGCCATCGCGATGCTGCGCAAGCGCTGCGTCGTCGAGCCGCGCCAGCAGGCGCATCGAGGCGATGCGGATCTCCGGCGCATCGGCCTGCAAGATGGCCTGCCAGAATGCTTCCGGCAGGTCGCCGGGCTGGGTCGGCGTCACGGCGATGAGCTGGATGCTGGCCGCCTGCACGTCGGGGCTGGCGTGGCCGGTCAGGCTTTCGATCACCTCCGGCTCGAGCGGGCAGTCGCGATCCGGCCATAGCTGAGGCAGCAGCGCGAGAGCGGCGGCGAGGCCGGCGCGCTGCAGGGCGTCAAGTTCGGCCGGCAACTGCGCGAGCCAGGCCGCGAACGCCTGCGTTGCGCTGGCGCGCTGCTCTCGTGTCGGCGCGCGATCGCGCAGCCAGTGGCGCGTGCGGCCTTGTACGTCGTCGTACGGGCTCGTCAGTGTGGCGCGAGCAAGCGCGGGGTTGGCCCACGGCCAGTCGGCGCGATCGTCGATGGCGCGGATCGCCAGATCGCGCATCTCAGATGCCGTCGTATCGAGCAGCGCGGCGATCAACGCCGCATCGGCCCTGCCGGCATCGATCAGACGCCGCGCGATCGCGGTCGCGAGCGTAGTGACTTCCGGATAGGGCGAGGCCAGCAGGCCGCCGATCGCGGCGATATCCATCGCATCGGGGCGTGCTGGACCCTGACGCAGTGCTTCGGCCGCGAACCGCGCCGCCGCATGATTGCGCGCCAGCGCCGCGACGCGCAGCAGCCGCTGCGGCTGGGCATCCCATAGCGCGGGGAACGCTTCCTCGCGCTGCGCTGGCGCACGCGCGCCGACATGGCGATGCGTGAGCGCTTTGTCATAGAAGCGCGTGGTTGCAGCCGTGGCATGCAGCAGATGGCTGACGCTCCAGACGCGGCTGAGCGCTTCGGTGGAATGGGGGATGGGACGAAAGCTGCCGTCGATCCGGACATGCTCGGTCCACGTCGCCGGCTTGGTGCCATCGGCGTCGGTGAAGGCGAGCAGGAGGTCGCTCGCCATCGCCGTGAAGGCGTCCTGTCCGAGCTCGGCGCGCTTGCGCAGCATGCGCCACGCGCGCCGCTTGAAATAGAGCAGGGTCTGGTCCGACAGCGCGATGCGCGGAGCCGCGCTCTGCTGTTCCTCGCTGAGCTTCAGCGCCTGGCGGGAACCCGGTATCCAGACTCGGTCGTTATAGATCCGGCCGCGATAATACATCGGCGTCGCCAACTCGAATTGCCGTGCCGTCGCGGCGAACAGCGGACCGTCGTCGGTGAGATCGGCATATTTGAACAGGCGCCGCAGCACCTGCACGAAAGGCGGCCGCGGGCTCATCGCGTGCACGGCCGCGAGCAGCGTCTTGCGCGCGGCGGAGTCTGCAAGTGCTTGATGGGCGAGGGCGATCAGGAACTGATTGGCAAAACCCGGATGCGCCGCGTTCGCCGCCAGCAGCGCTTGCGTCAAGCCGGCGCCATTGCCGTTCACGAGCGCCATCTCAATGTCGCGCATCGCCGCGGTATCTGACGCTCGCGGCAGCGACAGTCGCGGTGACGATCGCCGCGTGCCCATCAATTCGCTTGCGAGGGCATAGGCCGCGTAATCGCGCGTCACCGGACTGGCATTGACGTCGGCGCAGCGGCGCAACACGTCGAAGGCGTCCGCGCCGCCGCAGCGTGCCAGCGCATATAACAGGCTGTAACTCGCATGCGCCGCGCCAATCTTCTCGGCGAGGGCCGCGAGTTGAGGATAGGCCGACGCCAGCCGGACTACGCCGAGGCGCCACAGCAGGCGGTCGCGCTCCTTTTCCGGCCACGCGTTTCGCGCACAGATCGCGAGCTTTCTGAGAAGTTCCGCATCGCGTCCGTCGGCATCGGCAGCAGCATCGCGAGCGATCAACGGCGGTGCATCGCCCTCGATGCGGCGGTAGCCACCGTTGATCTTGGATACCACGACGCTGTCGAACAGCTTTTCGGCGTTCGCGCGCGTAACCGGCGATGTCGTCTTGGTTCCGTCCCTCAGGGATGTGCCGCGGCGGCCATATCTAAAATTGACGAGATAGCGTGCGTCGTTATCGGCACGTTCCAGATCGACCAGATCGACTTCGTAGAGCTTGTCGGAACCGCCTTCCTTCATCCAGAGGCGAACGGAACGTACGACTTGCATTGACCACCCTGGGATGTCCGGGGCGGACTACATCGCAAGCGGGGCGCGCTGCGTCAATGGGCGCCTGGTGCGGACGGACTTCGCGTGTGACGTCGAGGTTCCGACCGATGCGGTTCTGTAACACCAGCCGGGTAGGGTAGCTGTTGCACGGCCTTGCTGGTATGGCGCTGCCGACCGGAGGTCGCTGCGTCTCCCGATCGTGCCGCCGCGAGCCTGCCCCACCCGGAGTATCCGATGATCCTTGCCAGCTACGCCTATCGCGCCCTCTCCAATTTCGTGTTCCTGGGGCTGGTCTATTTCACGCTGAACCTGCTGGAGAAGTACGAGCAGCGCGCGACGGTCGCGATCCTGATCCTGGTCTATGCGGCGATGCATGCGTTCTCCGGCCTGCGCTCGTTCTATTTCTTCCAGCGGATCGAGCGGCTGGAAGGCGAGACGCGGCGGTTGGCCGCAGCGGCCGGCGAGGGCCCCAATGCGGCGGCCTCGCGCAAGCAGATCGTCGCCGGTGTCACCGAGCTCAGGCATGCCGGCGAGATCAAATCCTATATCGACATCTTCTTTCTGGCGCTGGTGATCCTGCTCTGTGTCGCCAAGATCGTGGCCAGCTAGATCGCACTAATCAGGTACGCGCTTGCTGGCGGCCGAGGCTTCGGCGCGCGGCGTGCGCTTGGTGACGTGTACTGCCGCGTTGCTCGCGGCCGGCAGTCCGACATGCTGCGGCACGCCGTGGCCTCTGCCATGCGGAGCGGGGATCTGATGCGCGGCCTGCTTCGGACGCCTGGCCTGGCGTGCCGAGATCGCCTGCGCGCGCGGTGCACCGGCGGCTGGACCAACCGCGTGTTGAGCGAGGCGACGGCTTGCCGCCGATCGGGACGCGAGCAATGTCACGTCCAGCGCCTCGGGAACGCGAAACACGTCGGCCGCCGGAACAGGCAATGTCGAGGCCGCCGCGAACTGCGTCGGCTGCGGCTGCGGCCACGCCGTGCGGACCGGCATGCCAATCCGGGCGTGCTGCGCGTGATCGAGGATGTCGGCGTCACGCCAGTCCATGTCTGCAAACACAGGCGCAGGCAGCGTGCGAGTAGCGGTGAAGATGAAGTTCGGAATCCTCGGCCAGCGCGAGATCGCTACGGTCTCGGTCGGCGGACGCATGAACCATTGCTGCGGCTGGGTCGGCGTTGCCGGCCGGTCGGTCGTGGCCGGCACCACATGGACGATGCGATAGCCGCGCTCTTTCAGCGTGGCGAGGATGCGCGGCAGCGCCGCGACGGTGCGCGGCTGGATGTCGTGCAGCAGCAGGATGCCCTTGTGCTTGGCCTCGATGCGCTGGATCGCGAGATCGTAGACCCGCTGCGGCGAGATGTGGCGCCAGTCGTCGGCCGGGAAGTCGGCGCTCCAGACCTGGATGCCCTGCGACGCCAGATAGGCCTCAGGAATCTCGGCGCGCATCAGGCCGGGGATCCGGAAGAACGGCGCCAGCTTGCTCTTGTCGCCGTTGAGCGCTGCGAGCGTCGAGGCGATGCCGTCGTCGACTTCCTTTTGCACCTTCTCGAGCGGCATCTTGTTCATCGTCAGCGGATGATTCTGGCTGTGGGTGCCGACGGTATGGCCTGCCGCGATCAGCTTGCGCACGCCCTCCGGATTGGCCCTCGCCTGCGCGCCGATGGTGAAGAAGGTCGCCTTGACGCATTGGCTGGCGAGGATGGCCAAAATCTGGTTGCTGTATTTCGGCAGCGGTCCGTCATCGAAGGTCAGCACCACCTCGTGATCGGCGAGCGGCAAGGTCTCCGGATACTGCATGGTGCCGATCCGCGGATGCTCCCTGGGGTCGACGACGAGGGTCCGCGAGGTGCCGAGCGCGTTCGGGTTACCCTGGCACTCCGCAGCGCCCGCCTGCTGCGTCAGCAAGCACGAGCCCAGCAGCGCCGCGCCGATCACGGTCCGCGACCGCTTCCGGATCATCACCAGGACGTTTGCAATCATCGAATCTCGGCCGCATTCCAAACGCACTGACGAATCCTTAGGTGCCGCGCCATGAACGCCGCCTTAACAGTCTGTAATCCAGCCTTGGGCCTGGGTTCAATGTGTCCGATCCGACACGGTTTTCATCGCCGCCGGCACAATGTGGACGACGTGAAAATTATGCTCCTGCAGATACCTCAAAAAGGCGGGCAGCATTTCGGCGGTTCGCATTTGCGGGTCGTGTAGCAGGATAATTCCCTTGCGGTGGGCTTCGAGCCGCCCGGTGAGCAGCTTGAGTTCCTCCTCGGGGGTCATCTTGTTCCAGTCGCTGGCCCAGAAGTCGGCCCCGAACACCGCGATACCGCGCTTTTCCATGCGGTCCAGCAAAGCGGGGGTCGATTCGAAATACGGGAACCGGAAGAACGGCGTGCTCGGAACCGAGCTCACTGTACCGTGCAGGGCCTTGCCGACCGCTTCGATCCCCTGGTTGATATTCGCCTCGGCCTGATCCGTCGGCATCTTGTTGAGGTGCGGATGGTCCCAGCTGTGATAGCCGATGCTGTGCCCGAGGCGCGCGATCTTGCGGACCATGTCGGGGTGATCGGCGGCATTGCGGCCAACCATGAAGAAGGTGGCCAGCACGCATTCGGTCCCGAGCGCGGTCAGCACCTTGTCGGTGACCCCCGGCGTCGGCCCGTCGTCGAAGGTCAGCACCACCTCGCCATCCCTGAGCGGCAGGGTCTGCGGAAAGCTCTTCAGCCCGACGCGCGGATAGGTCGCAGGATCGACCTCGAGCACACGCGAGGTACCAAGCGCGTCCTTGCGCGGGCATTCGGCGGCGTGGGCCGGGGCGACCAGCGCGGCGGGCGCGAGTGCGATCAGGATCGCGACAACGTTCAGGATCGGTCGTGGTGCGCTCGACATATTTCTCATTGCACTGGCCCCCGCCGATTAGGTAATCCGTTCCGCACTCATCCAACCAGTTTTTCCCCTCCTGTCAAACCGGCGAAACACGGCATGGCCGAGAATTTCGACGTTGCCGAACCCGCCGAGGCCGACCCGCTGGCGCAGATGCCGATGCGGGACGAGGAGGGCCAGCTTCGCCCCGAATTCGTCGCTGGCATCACCCGGGCCATCCACGCCGCTGACCGGCCTCTGCTGTGCGAGGTGGTCGCGGAGCTGCACGAGGCCGATCTCGGCGACCTGATCGCGGCGCTGGAGCCGGACGACCGCGTCACCCTGGTCGAGATCACCGGCACCGATTTCGACTTCTCGGCGCTCAACGAGGTCGACGAGACGGTCCGCGAGGAAATCCTCGAGGAGCTCGAGCCGGAGACGGTTGCGGAGGGTGTCCGCGAGCTCGAATCCGACGACGCCGTCGAGCTGTTGGAGAGCCTCGACGAGGAAGACCAGGAAGAGATCCTGGAGAAGCTGCCGGCGGCCGAGCGCGAGGACATCGAGCGCAGCCTGCTGTATCCGGAGAATTCCGCTGGCCGGCGGATGCAGACCGAGTTCATCGCGGTGCCGCCGGATCGGACGGTCGGGCAGGCGATCGACTACATGCGCGATACGCCCGATCTGCCGGACCGCTTCTATGAGATCTATGTGGTCGACGCCGACAGGCACCTGCTCGGCGCGGTGCCGCTCGACGTCCTGCTGCGCACGCGCCGTCCGGTTCCGGTCGCGGAGCTGATCGACGAGGACCGTCGCCGGGTCTCCGCGCTGGAGGACCAGGAAGCGGTCGCGCGGATGTTCGGCAAGTACAATCTTGTCGCAGCGCCAGTGGTCGATACCACCGACCGGCTGGTCGGCGTCATCACCATCGACGACGTCGTCGACGTGATCGAGGAGGAGGCCGACGAGGACCTCAAGGCGCTCGGCGGCGTCACCCATCCGGAAGAGCTGTCCGACACGGTCTGGACCATCGCCCGCGGTCGCTTCAACTGGCTCCTGGTCAATCTCGCCACCGCGTTCCTCGCCTCGTCGGTGCTCGGCCTGTTCGAGGGCCAGCTCGAGAAGATGGTGGCGCTCGCGGTGCTGGCGCCGATCGTGGCGAGCCAGGGCGGCAATGCCGCGACCCAGACCATGACGGTCGCGGTGCGCGCGCTCGCCACCCGCGAGCTCGGCTCCTACAACGCGATGCGCGTGGTGTTGCGCGAGACCATGGTCGGGCTCGTCAACGGCATCGCCTTTGCCGTCATCACCGGAATTGCCGCGGTGGCCTGGTTCAAGATTCCGGGGCTTGGCCTCGTGATCGGGCTTGCGATCATCTGCAACCTGGTCGCCGGCGCGCTCGGCGGCATCCTGATTCCGATGGTGCTGGAACGGGTGCGTGCCGACCCCGCGGTCGCCTCCGGCACGTTTGTCACGACGGTCACCGACGTGGTCGGCTTCTTCTCGTTCCTCGGCATCGCCACGCTGTGGTTCGGGCTGAAATAGCGGGAGCCTTGACGACCGGCTTATCGTTAATCGCGGCTTAACGGGGTTGGTGGAAGATGCGCCATCTCGAAGGGGGCCATCATGCAGCGATTGCGGCTCAAGGCGGACGGACGGATCGTCGAATTGCGGGACGGGCAGGAAGTCCCGCTCGTGCCCGCGCATCCGGCCGAGGCGGCGACGGCAGCCGGGGCCACGCAACCTGCCGTGCGGGATCTGCGCCGTCGCGCCCAGCTCACCCAGCTCGAATTCGCTGCCAAGCTCGGCGTGCCCGTGGAAACCATCCGCAACTGGGAGCAGGGCAAGCGCGCACCGCGGGGACCTGCCCGCGCGCTGCTCGCCGTGATCGCCCATTCGCCGGAAACGGTGTTCGCCGCGCTGTCGAGCGAGCCGACGGCGGCGTGAGCCGACACGACCAGCGTGCGCTCCACCTAGCCTGCGATTCAGCCCTGTGTTGCTGCCGGATTGTTTGGCCGATCACCTGAGGTGATACTTCCTGCCGTTGGTGTTCGGGTCGGTATTGTCGCTGGTGGAGAACATCAGGGCCGGGCCGAAATAATTCCAGCTGTCCCGGTAGAGCCAGAAGCGGCCCGCGCCCTTGTCGATGATGTCCTGCTGGGGCGTGTTCGCCGGGCCGAGCAGTCGGTCGTCCTCATACAGCTTGGCGGCATCAAGCGGGCCGTCAAAATATTTGACGGGCATCAGATACGCGTGGCCCTGGTAGAGCCGCATCATGCCCCGGAGGAGGTGTTTGTCGATCGGACTTGGAGGAACCAGGTAAAGCAGCGCAGTTGACGCGAGCGCAAACAGCGTCGATCCGATCGCGATGCGGGTGCTTGCTGATGTCTTATGCGCCAATTCTCTCAGGCTCCTTGTTGTGAGGCTTTCCTTCCGGACCAGCTCCCCTGATCCCGAATAGCCGATAGGAGTCCGTCAAGCCCTGTTCGTGGCCTTCGCGAAAACCAACCCGATACGCCATGCGCGCGCTGACACCGAGCAGAGCAACCATGCCAAGAGCGAGGAGGAATGCGGTCAGCATGGGGCAGGGCCAACGGTGGCTGTAAGCTGGATCGTGAACCTATACAGCCGTTCATCATGCCAATCTATATCCGACTTGCGGCTTTCCCATGCCGGGTTCGCAAGAAGTTTATATCGGTTGTGGCGAAACACCGTCCGCACGCGCTGAGGGAATTTGGCGATCGGCGGCCGCGTGATTGCTCGAAACGATCCGCGTGTTTGGACATCAACGCTGTCCGGGTGGTTCGCTGCGTTGGGTCACGGCCAGGCTTTTCATCTTTTGATCGGTGATTTCGCGCACGGGATGGGAACCTCCCGGCCGGTTCAGCCACTGCGATCGCTTTCCGTCATGCGCCGCACCGTATCGATGAACGCCTTGATGATCGGGGAGTGCCCGCGCCCGCTGTGGTGGGCGATGCTGTATTGGGTCGTGATGGTGCGGTCGCTGATTTCGAGCGTGCGCAGATTGGGATGCGGAACGAATTCGAAATCGGCAACCACGCTGATGCCGAGCCCGCGCTCGACCGCCTTCCAGACGCCCTCGCGGCTCTCGATCTCGAACACCGGCTCGATCCGGATGCCTTCGGCCTGCATCGTCGCCTCGAACGCGCGCCGCGTGGTCGAGCCACGCTCGCGCAGCACGATCGGCTGGTCGGCGAGTTCGCGCAGCCTGACCGACTTCCGCTTGAACCAGGGATGATCGCGGTTGACGAACACGATCACGCGGTGCGTGCGGTAAGGGATCATGGTGACGCGCGGATCCTCCGGGACCTCCGCGAGGATCGCGACATCGGCCTCGAAGTCGACGATGTGGCGCAGGGTGCGCTCGGAATTGCCGAGCAGGGTCGATATCTGCACCTCCGGGTGATCGCGCTTGAAGGCGGCAATGATCTCGGTGGCGTGAAACGGGCCGACGGTCGCGACCCGGAGATGCCCCTTGGTCGCCTTGCCATGCGCGGCCAACAACTCATGCGCCTCGTCGCAGAACGTCATGATGCCGCGGGTGATCTCGAACAGTGCGGCGCCGGCTTCGGTCAATTCAGTGTGGCGCGGTTTCCGGATCAGGAGTTCGACGCCGTAGGTCTCCTCCAGCTCCTTGACCTGGATGGTCAGCGTCGGCTGGCCGACATGGAGCACACGCGACGCCGCGGTGAAGCCGCCATGGGCGGCGACCGCGTGGAAGGCGCGGAGCTGGCTGAACGCTATTGACATAATCAATAGAACATATCCGAAGAATGAATTTGTCAATGGCAGGCAGTGCCGTACTTTCGCGCCAAACGGAGGACGCGTGGATGGTCTGGAGCTATTGCAACCCGGTAAGGATCGAATTCGGAGCCGACAGCTTCGACAAGCTGCCGGCGTTGATCGGCAAGCGCGCCTACGCGCTCGTGACCTATGGCGAGCCGTTCTTCGACGAATTGGAGCGGCGGTTGCGCGCCGCGGCAGGCCCGTCCGTCCTGACGATCCGCGACGTTGCCCCCAATCCGGACTACCGCCTGCTCACCGAGCAGTCCGCGCGCTTTGCCGGGCTTGCCAGTCAGCCCGAGGTGATCGTCGCGCTCGGCGGCGGCTCGGTGATCGATTCCGCAAAGGTGTTCGCGGCGGCGGGCGGTGACTTCGCGACAGTCAAAACCTATCTCGAGACGCAGCAGGGCGCCGAGCGCCTCGCGGCGATCCCGATCATCGCGGTGCCGACCACCGCCGGCACCGGCAGCGAGGTGACCTGCTGGGGCACGGTGTGGGACGAGGCCAACGGCAAGAAATATTCGCTGGCACGCGCATCGCTCTATCCGACCCATGCAGTGATCGATCCCCGGCTGATGCTCGGCAAGCCGCAGCTGCTCACCATCAGCACCGGCCTCGACGCGCTGTCGCATGCGCTGGAGAGCATCTGGAACGTCAACAACAATCCGGTGTCGGCCAATCACGCGGTGGCGGCGGCGCGTGGTGTTCTCGACGTGCTGCCGAAGCTCGCCAATGATCTCGGCAATCTCGAGCTGCGCAGCCGCATGGCGCAGGCGGCGCTGTTCGCCGGCCTGGCGTTCTCCAACACCAAAACCGCGATCGCGCATTCGCTGTCCTATCCGATCACGCTGCGGCACGGCGTGCAGCACGGCATCGCCTGCTCGTTCTCGCTGCCGATGGTGCTGCGGAGCGTGAAGGGGGCGGGCGGGCTCTGCGAGGACAGCCTGCGGCAGATATTCGGTGCTGACCTCACGAGGGCGGCCGACGATCTCGAGGACTTCATGGCGCGGCTCGGCATCTCCTGCAATCCGGCCGCCTACAGGATCGAACGTGCGGAATGGCACGCGCTGATCGCGGACTCGCTCGAGGGCGAGCGCGGCCGCAACTTCCTTGGCTCGAAGGAGCGGCTGATCGAGGCATCGCAGACACAACGCATGCCGAGCGCGGTCAGCGCGTGACGACGGCGTAGCGCCAAGGAGAGACATCATGCAAGACAATCGCAAGACCATCACCGTCAACGGTCGCGGCTATGGCGCGCCGACGCGGCCGACCGTCGTGATCTGCCTCGACGGTTCGGAGCCGGGCTATATCGAGCAGGCGATCGAGGCCGGCGTGGCGCCGACTTTCGCCCGCTTCATGACGGAGGGCGCGCATGTTCATGCCACCAGCGTGATCCCGAGCTTCACCAATCCGAACAACCTTTCGATCATCACCGGACGGCCGCCCGCGGTGCACGGTATCGCCGGCAATTACTTCTATGACACGGCGAGCAATGCCGAGGTCATGATGAATGACCCGAAATTCCTGCGCGCGCCGACCATCCTCGCCGGCGTTCATGACGCCGGCTACAAGGTCGCCGCGGTCACCGCCAAGGACAAGCTGCGCACGTTGCTCGCCTTCGGGCTCGACTATGCGAGCGGCCGCGCCATCGCGTTTTCGTCGGAGAAAGCCGACCAGGCCACCAAGGCCAACAACGGCATCGACAACGTGCTCGACTTCGTCGGCCTGCCGCTGCCCGAGGTCTACTCGGCCGACCTGTCGCGCTTCGTGTTCGCGGCCGGCGTCAAGCTGGTCGAGCGCCATCGTCCTGATCTGATGTACCTGTCGACCACCGACTACATCCAGCACAAGGTCGGGCTCGGCACCAAGGTCGCCAACGACTTCTACGCGATGATCGACGGCTATCTAGCCAAGCTCGACGCGCTCGGCTGCAACATCGTGGCGACCGCCGACCACGGCATGAACGACAAGTTCCTGCCCGACGGCAAACCGGACGTGATCTATCTCCAGGACGTCATGGACGACTGGACGGGTGCGGGCGCCGCGCGCGTGATCCTGCCGATCACGGATCCCTACGTCGCCCATCACGGCTCGCTCGGCTCGTTCGCGACCATCTACACGCCCGAAGGCGCCGACGTCGGCACGCTGCTGATGCGGCTGCGCGACATCAAGGGCATCGAGGTGGCGCTGACGCGTACGGATGCTTGCGCCCGGTTCGAGCTGCCGCCGGACCGGATCGGCGACGTCGTCGTGATCTCGACCAGGCACAAGGTGCTCGGCACCAGCGCAGCCAAGCACGATCTGTCCGGCCTCACCGAACCGCTGCGCTCGCATGGCGGGCTGACCGAGCAGCGGGTGCCGCTGATCGCCAACCGCAAGATCGAGCTGCCGGCCGGTCACGCCCTGCGCAATTTCGACGCCTTCGACGTCGCGCTCAACCGCATCCAGTGACGCCTCCGGACTCAAGGACAACGCCATGAACATCCAGACCCCGGCCGTTCGCCACGAGCAGATGCGGATCGCAGGCAGCCTCGTCGACACCGAGGAGCATGTCGAGGTTTTCAATCCCTACACCAACAAGGTGGTCGGCACGGTGCCGGCGGCGCGCCCGGAGCATGTGCGCAGCGCATTTGCCAAGGCGGCCGCGTTCAAGCCGAAGCTGACGCGTTACGAGCGGCAACGCATCCTGCTGCGCACCGCCGAGCTCCTGGCCGGCCGCAAGGAGGAGTTCGCGCGACTGATCACCGCGGAATCCGGGCTGTGCTGGAAGGATTCGCTCTATGAGGCCGGCCGCGCCTACGACGTCTATTCGTTTGCCGGACAGCTCGCGATCAAGGACGATGGCGAGACGTTTTCCTGCGACATCAGCCCGCAGGGCAAGGCGCGCAAGATCTTCACGACGCGGACGCCGCTGCTTGGCGCGATCTCGGCGATCACGCCGTTCAACCATCCGCTCAACATGGTGAGCCACAAGATCGCTCCCGCGATCGCGACCAACAACCGCGTGGTGCTGAAGCCGACCGAGCTGACGCCATTGACCGCGCTCGCGCTCGCCGACGTGCTCTATGAAGCCGGCTTACCGCCCGAGATGCTGTCGGTGGTGACCGGCAATCCGCATTCGATGGGGGATGCGATGATCACCGATCCTGACGCCGATCTCGTGACCTTCACGGGCTCGGTCCGGGTCGGCAAGCACATCGCCAACAAAGCCGGCTACAAGCGCCTGGTGCTCGAGCTCGGCGGCAACGATCCGCTGATCGTGATGGAGGATGCCGACCTCGAGAAGGCGGCGGAGCTTGCGGTCACCGGCGCGACCAAGAATTCGGGCCAGCGCTGCACCGCCGTCAAACGCATCCTCTGCGTCGAGGCGGTTGCCGACGACTTCTCGGCTCTCGTTCTGAAGAAGGCGCGGATGCTGAAATGCGGCGATCCGATGGATCCGACGGTCGACGTCGGCACGGTGATCCATGAGGGCGCGGCGAAGGAATTCGAGCGCCGCGTCAATGCCGCCGTCACCGATGGCGCCGAACTGCTGCATGGCAACGACCGCCAGGGCGCGCTGTATCCGCCGACGGTGGTCGATCGGATTCCCTGGACCAGCGAACTGGTGATGCAGGAGACCTTCGGGCCGGTGATCCCGATCATCCGGGTGCCCAACGACATCGAGAGCGTGATCCGGATTTCGAACGCGACCGCGTTCGGCCTGTCGTCCGGCGTCTGCACCAACCGGCTCGACTACATCACGCGGTTCGTCAGCGAGCTCGACGTCGGCACCGTCAATGTCTGGGAAGTGCCGGGCTACCGGATCGAGATGTCGCCGTTCGGCGGGATCAAGGACTCCGGCCTTGGTTACAAGGAAGGCGTGCAGGAGGCGATCAAGAGCTTCACCAACGTCAAGACCTACTCGCTGCCCTGGCCCGCATAGGGACGCGCGTCGATCCGAACGAGGGCCGCACGCGCAGCACAAGAACGGCGCGGCGGCCGAGCTGAACAACAAAACAATCACCAGGGGAGGCTGCAATGTCGATCACGTTCAGTCCGTCGGGCGTCGGCTCGGTCGGAGTTCAGAATCCGGAGCTTGCGACATCGTTCCGCCGCGCGCAGTGGCGGATGCTGTTCGCGGCGATGTTCTGCTATCTGTTCTTCTACACCGGGCGGCAAACCTTCGGTTTCGCCATTCCCGGCATCCAGGCCGAGTTCGGCGTCACCAAGGAGGCGCTCGGCTGGGCCAGCGCGGCGCTGTTGTGGTGCTATGCGGTCGGCCAGGCCATCAACGGCAATCTCGGCGACAAGTTCGGCGGCCGCCGCGTGATGAGCGCGGGCGCGATCCTCTCCTTCGTCATGAACTGGGCGACCAGCCTCTCGACCGGCATCGTCAGCCTGACCGCGTTCTGGGGCATCAACGGCTATTTCCAGTCGATGGGATGGGCGCCGGGCAGCCGGCTGCTGTCGAACTGGTGGGGCCGGCACGAGCGCGGCACGGTCTACGGGCTCTACACTTTCGCGGCCGGTCTCGCCTCGGTGCTGTCGTTCGTCACCTCGCTGGTCGTGGTCGGCTATTTTCAGCTCGACTGGCGCTGGATCTTCCGCATCCCGGTCGTGCTGCTGCTGCTCGGCGGCATCGCGTTCTACCTGATCGCGCGCGAGAAGCCGGAGGACATGGGCTTTGTCTCGCCGCATGACGAGGCCGACGACGTCGCGGCCAGCGAAGCTGCTATCGACGCCAATGAGGGTTCGCTCGCGCGCTACAAGGCGGTGCTGTCGAACTGGCGCCTGCTGGTCGCCGGTGTCTCGATCGGCTTCCAGAACGCCGCGCGCTACGGCCTGCTGGTGTGGGTGCCCGTGCACTTCCTCGGCAGCAACTGGGCCAAGGCCGGCACCACCTCGGTGATCGATCCGCGCTGGATCAGCATCGCGCTGCCGGTCGGCATGGCGGTCGGCGCATTCAGCAATGGCTGGGTCTCGGACAAGGTGTTCGGCTCGCGGCGTTACCTCGCCATCGTGCTCTACATGGTGCTCGCCGCGGTCACCTCGCTGTGCATGTATGCGATCCCGACGTCGGACGTCTATCTCGGGATGACGGTGCTGTTCCTGTGCGGCTTCTTCACTTATGGCCCGCAATCCTCGTTCTGGGCACTGTGCCCGGATCTGGTTGGCCACAAGCGGGCCGGGACCGCGACCGGGGTGATGAACTTCTTCGCCTATCTGTTCGCAGGTCTCGGCGAGCCGATGATCGGCCATTTCATGGACAAGCATAACCAAACGTCGCTGGTGTTCCTGGTGGTCGCGATCTGCGCGACCGCGAGCGCGGTGGTCGCGGCCTTCATTCGCCGCTGACCGGCAATCCGTATTGGCGGCCTGCAAGAGGTCCGCGCTCTTACCGGAGCGCCGACCTGCTTTTTTTGCGGCAGCCGTGGGTGGCCCGGACGAGCCAACGCGGCGCGAATGCGCGCCCAATCCGTCATCGTCGGCTGATCGAAAATCAGGCTTGTTCTACAAATTATGTAATTGTATCAGTGTATTGATATAAGTTGCATGCAGAATACAAAATGTGCTTGTGACCTCGATCCGGTTGAAGCAGACTTCGCGCGGGGCAGGAGAGGCCGATGACCCTCAATGACGAGGGTCGCGCCAGGGGCAAAACAATCTGCCGGCAGAGGAGCGAGCAATGAGCGATCAGGCGTCGACCATCGCAATGGCAGATACGGCGAAGCCATCCGGCGTGCGCTGGAAGATCTTCCTGCTGATGCTGTTCCTGATCTCGATCAACTACATCGATCGCGCCTCGCTGTCGGTCGCAATGCCGGTGATCGCCAAGGAGTTCGACATCGATCCGGCGATGCAGGGCCTGATCCTGAGTTCGTTCTTCTGGACCTACGCGCTGATGCAGGTGCCGGGCGGCATGCTGGCCGACCGCTTCAAGCCACGCATCGTGATCGCCGCCGCGACGCTGTTCTGGGGCTTCTTCCAGGCGTTGGCGGCGCTGTCGACCAGCTGGATGTTGCTGCTGTTGACCCGGCTCGGGCTCGGCGCGTCGGAAGCGCCGATCTATCCGGCTGGCGGCAAGCTCAACGCGATCTGGATGACGCAGACCGAGCGTGGCCGCGGCGCGACCTTGCTCGACGGCGGTGCGCCGCTCGGCGCCGCGCTCGGCTCGATCGTGATCGCCTGGCTGATGGCGGCGTTCAGCTCCTGGCGCGTCGCCTTCGTGATCGCGGGCGTCGGCACCATGCTATGCGGGTTGTGGGCCTGGTACTACATCCGCAACGCGCCGCGCGAACATCCGTCGGTCAACGAAGCCGAGGCGCGCTATCTCGAGGAGGCACATGCGATCGAGGACGCCGCGACGCCGCCGTCCTCGGGCGCGAGCTGGATGGCCTATTTCCGCTTCCGCTCGGTGTGGTGCATGTGCCTCGGCTGGATGTTCTTCAACACCACCTTCTATGGGCTGCTGACCTGGATGCCGACCTATCTGTTCAAGGTGCACGGCTTCGACATCAAGGCGCTGGGTGGCGCCTCCTTCATCATCTTCTTTGCCGGCTTCGTCGGCGAGCTGGTCGGCGGCTGGATCGGCGATAACTGGCGGGCGAGGGGCGGTGCGCCCAACACCGTGTTCCGCACCCTGTTCGCGATCGCGGCGATCATGGCAACCGTCTCGATCTTCCTGGTCGCCTACGTCACCAACGCGGTCGCGGTCGTGGTGCTGCTGTCGACCACGCTGTTCTTCCTGCGCTGGTGCGGGATGTACTGGGCGATCCCGTCGGCGCTGGCCGGCCGCGGCAAGTCCGGCTTCCTCGGCGGCTGCATGAATCTCGGCGGCAACATCGCCGGCATCACCACGCCGCTGATCGTCGGCTTCATCGTGCAGGCCACCGGTTCATATTTCCTGGCGCTGATGTATTTTGCCGCCGCCGGCGTTGCGCTGTTGATTTGCTCGACCCTGATCGACTACAGCCGCAAGCTCCCGGTTTAGAACGAAAGCGGCCGAACCCGCGAAGGGTTCGGCCGGCCGATGAGGTTAGCCAATGACACGTCCCGTCCGGCTCGGCATGCTGACGCCGTCATCGAACACCGCGCTCGAGCCGATCACCTGCGCGATGCTGTCAGGCGTCGCCAACGTCACGGCGCATTTCTCGCGCTTCAAGGTGACCGAGATCGCGCTGTCGGACTCGGCACTGCGCCAGTTCGACGCCAGCGAGATTCTGCGCGCGGCGGAGCTGCTGGCCCATGCCAAGGTCGATGTCATCGCCTGGAACGGCACCTCGGCTGGCTGGCTCGGCTTCGATCGCGACGAAAGCCTTTGCGAGCAGATCACCGCTGCGACCGGAATCAAGGCCTGCACCACCGTGCTGGCCTACCGCGACCTGCTGCGCCGGATCGGGGCACAGCGCATCGGGTTGGTGACGCCGTATCGCCGGGACGTGCAGGAGCGGATCATCGCCAACTGGAATGCGGCAGGGTTGCATTGCCCCGCCGAGCGGCATCTCGCTTTGCAGGACAATTTTTCCTTTGCCGAGGTCAGCGAGGTCGAGATCGCCCGCCTGATCGAGGAGGTGGTGCGCGAGGGCTGCGATGTCGCCGTCGTGCTCTGCACCAACATGCGCGGCGCCGGCGCGGCCGAACGGCTGGAGCGCGGATTTGGCGTGCCGGTGCTGGATTCGATCGCGGTGACGCTGTGGGCATCGCTCGCCGCGGCCGGCTGCGATCCGTCCTGCGTGCACGGCTGGGGCAGCCTGTTCTCGAACCCCGATCTGCGCGCGGCGGCCGCGATCCACATCGATGACACGATCAGCGATCATGACGATGAAGGCGAGCGGTGACTGAAGCCAAGACCAAAGCCAAGACGAAGACCAGGGCGACCAGGCGCAGCAAGGAACCGAAGCGGGCGATGACGGCGTTGCAGCGCCGCCGCCTGCGCGTGCCGCGGGTCGGCCTGCACGAGCAGGCGGCGGCGCGGCTGCGCACCATGATCGTGCGCGGCGAGCTCGCGCCGGGCCAGTCGCTGGGCGAGGCGGACCTGTCCGACGCGCTCGGCATTTCGCGCACCCCGCTGCGCGAGGCGCTGAAGCAATTGGCGAGCGAAGGCCTGGTCGAGCTCCGGCTCAACCACAGTGCCGTGGTGGCGCCGTTCCGTCGCGCCGAGCTGAACGAATTGTTCGAGGCCGTCAGCGGCATCGAGCGCTGCGCCGCCGAGCTTGCCGCGTTGCGGATGGAAGCGGCCGATTTCGAGCGGCTCGAGGCGTTGCAGGACAAGATCGAGTGGCATCATGGCCGCGGCGAGCTGCGCGACTATTTCCAGGTCAACCAGCAGATCCATTCGGCGATCGTCGGCTTCGCCCGCAATGCGGTGCTGAAGGGGACGCATGAGGCGCTGCTGGCACGCGCCGAGCGCGCGCGCTTCTTCGCGCTGTCGGTGCTCGGGCGATGGGATGAATCGGTGCGCGAGCACCAGGATATCCTGGCCGCGCTGAAGGCGCGCGATGCGACCCGCGCCGGGCAGATCCTGGCCCATCACGTCCGCCGTACCGGCGAGATCGTCGCCGAGACGTTGGACAGCAAGGCGGATGACGCCGCGGCCGCGCACCTGACCGCCGCGCCGCGCGGCCGCAAGACGAGGAAAGTTCCGCAATGAAGATTCTGCTGCTCAATCCCAACACGACGGGGGATGTGACCGATCTGCTCCATGCCGCCGGCAGCAAGGCGGCCTCGGCCGGGACCGAATTGGTGCCGATGACCGCTATGCGCGGCGTGCCTTATATCGCGACCCGCGCCGAAGCCCAGATCGGTGGTGCGATCGCGCTGGAAATGCTGGCCGAGGCCGGCCCCGGGATCGATGCCGCCGTGATCGCCGCGTTCGGTGATCCCGGCCTGTTCGGCGCGCGCGAGCTGTTCTCCTTTCCCGTGGTGGGCTTGGCCGAGGCCGCGATGCTGACCGCCTGCATGCTCGGACGGCGGTTCGCCATCGTGACCTTCGCCGGCGCGCTGGCGCCCTGGTACGAGGAATGCGTCGCCATGCACGGACTGAGTTCGCGCTGCGCCGGCATCCGCACGCTCGATGGCAGCTTCCAGTCGATCTCGGAAGTGCAGGCCGAGAAAGAGGAGCTGCTGGTCGCGCTCGCCAACCGGGCGGTCGAGCAGGACCAGGCCGACGTCGTCATCCTGTCCGGCGCGCCGCTCGCCGGGCTTGCCGCCAAGGTTCGCGACCGCATCGCGGTGCCGGTGGTCGACCCGGTCGCGGCGGCGGTGCGCCAGGCCGAGACGCTGGCCGTGCTGAAGCCGCGCAAGGCGGTCGCCGGCACCTTCCGCCGTCCCGATCCGAAGCCGACGCGCGGGCTGGCCGAACCGCTCGCCGCCATCATCGAACATCGTGCACCGAAAGAGGGGACCCGTTGATGTCCTTCGACACCATCATTCGCGGCGGCACCGTCGTTACCGCCGCCGATACGTTTGCCTGCGATGTCGGCATTCGCGACGGCAAGATCGCAGCCCTCGGACATGATCTCGGCGATGCGACTGAGATCATCGACGCGACCGACCGGCTGGTGCTGCCCGGCGGCATCGACAGTCACGTCCATTTCGCCCAGCCGTCCGGCGACGGCATCGTGATGGCCGATGGCTTCGCCACCGGCACCCGCTCGGCGGCGTTCGGCGGCAACACCACGGTGCTGCCGTTCTGCCTGCAAGAGAAGGGCCAGACGCTGCGCGAGGCGCTGAAGCACTATCATTCGCTGGCGGACGGCGAATGTCATGTCGACGTCGCCTTCCATCTGATCGTCACCGATCCGACCGAGCACGTGCTGGGCCAGGAGCTGCCGGCGCTGGTCGAGGACGGCTACACCTCGCTGAAGGTCTTCATGACCTATGAGGGGCTGGCGCTGTCGGACCGCGAACTGCTCGAGACCATGTCGGTGGCGCGCGAGACCGGCGCCATGCTGATGGTGCATGCCGAAAACTTCGACGCGATCCGCTTCCTGACCGATCGGCTGGAGCGCGCCGGCAACACTGCGCCGCGCTTCCACGCCACCTCGCGGCCGATCCCGGTCGAGCGCGAGGCGACCCATCGCGCCATCTCGCTGTCGGAACTGGTCGATGTGCCGATCATGATCGTGCATGTCTCGAACCGCGAGGCGATGGAGGAGATCCGGCGCGCGCAGCAGCGTGGCTTGCGGGTGATGGGCGAGACCTGTCCGCAATACCTGATGCTGACCGAGAAGGACCTCGATCAGCTCAACATGGAAGGCGCCAAATACGTCTGCTCGCCACCGCCGCGCGATGTCGCGAGCCAGCAGGCGTGCTGGGAAGGCTTGCAGCAGAAGGTGTTCTCGGTGTTCTCGTCGGACCATTGTCCGTTCCGCTACGACGACCCGCAAGGCAAGCTCGCGCCGAAGGGCCGCACCAGCTTCCGCTGGGTGCCGAATGGAATTCCCGGTGTCGCGACGCGGCTGCCGATCCTGTTTTCCGAAGGCGTGGTGAAGGGCCGGATCGATCTCAACAGCTTCGTCGCCTTCAGCGCGACCAATCACGCCAAGATCTACGGGCTCTATCCGCGCAAGGGCACGATCGCGGTCGGCTCGGATGCCGACATCGCGCTGTGGGATCCCAAGCGCAAGCTGACGATCCGCCACGAGCTGATCCATGACGGCTCCGACTACACGCCCTATGAAGGCCTCGAGGTCACCGGCTGGCCGGTGCTGACCATGGTACGCGGCAAGGTGGTCGTCGACGACGGCACGCTTGTCGGCAGCAAGGCGCACGGCACCTATCTGCCCCGCGCCAAGCCGCCGGTGGGAGCGACCATCCCGTAACACCAAAGCGAGAAGGCAGGAGGCCACCATGCCCTATGCGACAACCGACGACGGGGTACGGCTCTATTTCGAGGAGACCGGATCCGGTCATCCGGTGATCCTGGTGCACGAATTCGCCGGCGACCTGCGCAGCTACGAGCCGCAGATGCGGCATTTCGGCAAGCGCTTCCGCACCATCGCCTACAACGCGCGCGGTTTTCCGCCGTCGGACGTGCCGGAGCAGGTCTCGTCCTATTCGCAAAATCGCGCCGCCGACGATATCCTCGCGGTGCTCGATCACATCGGCGCGCCCAAAGCACATATCGTCGGCCTGTCGATGGGCGGCTTCGCCACCCTGCATTTCGGTATCCGCCACCCGACGCGGGCGCTGTCGCTGTGCATCGGCGGCTGCGGCTATGGCGCCGAGCTCGACAAGCGCGAAACGTTCCGCGCCGAGGCTGATGTCATCGCCAACATGATCCGCAAGGAGGGCATGCCGGCCTTCGCCGAACGTTACGCCTATGGGCCGACCCGCGTGCAGTATGAGAACAAGGATCCGCGTGGCCACGCCGAGTTCAAGACGATGCTGGCCGAGCATTCGGCGGTCGGATCGGCCAACACCCAGCAGGGGGTGCAGAAGGAGCGTCCGTCGCTCTACACGCTGGTCGAGGAGATGAAGCGGATCACTGTGCCGACGCTGATCATCACCGGCGACGAGGACTGGCCGTGCCTGCTGCCGGGCATCCTGATGAAACAGAGCATCCCGTCGGCCGCGCTCGCCGTGATGCCAAATTGTGGCCACGCCATCAACATCGAGGAGCCCGACGAATACAACCGCATCGTCGGCGAATTCCTGTCGCAGGTCGAAAGCGGCCGCTGGCCCCAACGCGATCCCCGCGCGGTGAGCGCCTCGATCACCGGGATGAAGGATTAGGCTCGCAAATAACAACGTTAGCGCCAGCAATCTTGCCGGCCATGCCTTCGCGATCTAACCGTCGTCAAGCACCGCCAGCCGCTCGGCCTCCGCGATGTCCTCGGCGGTGTTGGCGTTGAAGAACGGATCGACCGGCGTGGTCGGCCAGGTCACGGTGGCGAGCGGATAGCGCGCGGTCCAGCGGTCGATCTTGCGCAGGCCTTCGTCGACCAGTGCGCGCCGCAACTCATGGCGCAGGCGCACGCTCCAGAGCCCGATTACCGGGTGGGTCCAGTCGCCGGAGGCGGCGACCGCGAGTTCGGCATTCTCCGCGGCGCGCGCCTGATCGAGCCTTGCGACAAGATCGCGCGGCAGGAACGGGCAGTCTCCGGCCGCGCTGACAATCCATTTCACCTGTGGCCTGTTGTCGGCCATCCAGTCGAGCGCCGCCAGGATGCCGGCGAGGGGGCCCGGATAGTCGGCGACGCCGTCGGCGATCACAGGCAGGCCGAAGGCATCGAACCGGGCCGGGTCTCCATTGGCGTTGAGGATCAGCCCGTCGCATTGCGGTTCGAGACGCGCGATGACGCGCGCCAGGATGGTGCGGCCGCCGATCATGCGCATCGGCTTGTCGCCGCCGCCCATGCGCCGCGCCAGACCGCCCGCTAGCAGCACGCCGGGTATCTCAGTCATCGGCGTTCTCGCCCTTGCGCTTGTGCCGCGCGGATTCCTCCTCGACATAGTCGAGGTCCTGATCGTAGACGATGCGATCCTCACCTGACAGTGCGAGGAAGCGCTTGCCCCGGGTGCGGCCGACCAAGGTCAGCCCGACCTGTCGTGCCAGCTCGACGCCCCAGGCGGTGAAGCCCGAGCGGGAGACCAGAATGGGAATTCCCATGCGAACGGTCTTGATCACCATTTCCGAGGTGAGCCGCCCGGTCGTGTAGAGGATCTTGTCGGAAGGATCGACGCCGTGCCGGTAGATCCAGCCCGCGATCTTGTCGACGGCGTTGTGACGTCCGACATCCTCGGTGTAGCAGACCGGGGCTCCCGCCTTGCACAGCACGCAGCCATGGATCGCGCCGGCCTCGAGGTAGAGCGACGGCATCGTGTTGATGGCGTGGGTCATCTGGTACAGCCAGGAGGTCCGCAGCGTCGCCTGCGGCAGTGCGACGCTGCCGAACGCATCGAGCAGGTCACCGAAGGCGGTGCCCTGCGCGCATCCGGAGGTTTGCGTGCGCTTCTTCAGCCTGGCTTCGAAGTCGGTATGGTGTTCGGTCCTCACCACGACGACCTGGAGATCGTCATGGTATTCGACCTCGGTGACGACGTCGTCGTACCGGAGCATGTTCTGGTTGAGCAGATAGCCGAGCGCCAGATACTCGGGATAGTCGTTGATCGTCATCATCGTGACGATCTCCTGCGCATTGAGGTACAGCGTCAGCGGCCGCTCGACCGGGACCTTGGTTTCGATCTTGGCGCCGGTCTGGTCGATCCCCGCGACGCGCTCGGTCAAGCGAGGATCGTCCGGATTGGGAACGATCAGCGGGGCTGGGGTTTTCTCGAGCACGCGGGACGCCTCTTCGGCATGACAACCATGCCAGGAAGATATAAGCACGGCATGGGTTTCACTACAGCGTTTCTCATCGAGATGGGACCACCCATATCAACGAGAAGCGTCGTCGGTTCGGTTGACGGACGAAGGATCGAAATCGCGGGATGGCCCAGCTATCGGACGACTGCTTCGCCTTCGGCGGACCGATGCTGTCGGTCGACGAAGCCGTTGGCATCATCGCTTCCCGCGTCCAGGCGGTCGGTGAGACCGAGTCGGTTCCGTTGGTCGAGGCCGACGGTCGCATCCTTGCGCACGATATCCCTGCGCCGCTGCCGCTGCCGCCATTCACCAACTCCGCCGTCGACGGCTATGCGGTTCCGCACGCGATGCTGCCGCCCGGCCGGGAACTCGCCGTCCCGCTGAAGGGCCGTGTCGCGGCGGGCGCGGAAGCGGAGGTGGCCCAGCCCGGTCATGCGGTCCGGATCTTTACCGGCGCGCCGATGCCGGCCGGTACCGACACCGTGTACATGCAGGAGGACGTCCGCATCGACGAGGCCGGGCGCGTGGTGCTGCCGGCCGGGCTCAAGCCAGGTGCGAATGTGCGGCCCGCCGGTGAAGACATTCGGAGCGGTGACGTCGCGTTGAAGGCCGGGGCGTGGCTGCGTCCGCAGGACATCGCGCTGGCCGCGGCGTACGGGCTGATCCGGCTCGACGTGGTCCGCCGGCTTCGGGTCGCGGTGTTCTCGACCGGCGACGAACTGGCCGCGCCGGGCTCGCCGCGCGCGGCCGCGCAGCTATTCGATTCGAATCGCTTCATGCTGATGGCGATGTTGCGAAGGCTCGGATGCGAGGTCGGCGATCTCGGCATTCTGCGCGACGAGCCCACGGCACTGGCGGACGCCTTGCGGCAGGCGGCGCAGCGCCACGATCTGATCCTGACGACGGGAGGGGTCTCGACAGGGGAGGAAGATCACGTCAAGGCCAGCGTCGAGCGCGCGGGATCGCTGGTGCTGTGGCGGATGGCGATCAAGCCGGGTCGGCCGGTCGCGATGGGCGTCATTGCCGGCACCCCTTTCATCGGCTTGCCCGGTAATCCGGTGGCGAGCTTCGTCACCTTTGTCCATGTGGTGCGTCCGACCATTTTGGCGCTGTGCGGCGCACAAGTGTCGCCGCTGTTGCCGATGCCGGTCAGGGCCGCCTTCAACTATCGGAAGAAGGCCGGTCGCCGCGAATACGTCCGCGCCTCGCTGCGCAAGGCGGATGATGGTGCGCTGGAGGCGGTCAAGTTTCCTCGCGAAGGCGCGGGCCTGTTGTCGTCGCTGGTCGAGACCGACGGCCTGATCGAGTTGGGAGAGGACGTCGTCGAGGTCGCGCCCGGCGACCGTGTCGGGTTCCTCGGCTATGCGTCGCTGCTGTAGCGTTCCCGATGGCGAACCGGGATCGATAGGAAAACGGCAACGCGTGCGCAGCGGCGTGCGACGTCTCGTCCTTAGACTCTAGACTCATTCCAAATCTGCTTGCCACTGGCATGCCAACGGTTAGACTCTGGACAACAGACGCATTCTCGCGGGTTTTCCATGAGCCAAGACGTCCACAAGGTCCGACCATTCGAACATCCGGGCCAGGGAAGGAAACGGGCAAAGGCGACACCGAAGGGCCGCCAGGTCGATCCGGTCGCGGCGCATGAGGTCGAGGCACTGCTCGGCGACCAGCCGCGTCGTCGTGACCTGCTGATCGAGTATCTGCACCTCATTCAGGACAAGTACCGCCAGATCTCGGCCGCGCATCTCGCCGCACTCGCCGACGAGATGCGGCTGTCGTTCGCCGAGGTGTTCGAGACCGCGACCTTCTACGCGCATTTCGATGTGGTGAAGGAGGGCGAGGCGGACATCCCGCCGCTCACGATCCGGGTCTGCGATTCCCTGACCTGCGCCATGCTGGGGGCGGAGCGGTTGCTCGCGGAATTGCAGGACAAGGCCGGTCCCGGTATCCGCGTGGTGCGCGCGCCCTGCGTCGGACGATGCGACACCGCGCCGACAGCCGAGGTCGGGCACAATTTCGTCGACCACGCTACGGTCGCCAACGTCCTGGCGGCGGCGAAGGCCGACGACACACACATGCATCTGCCGGCCTATAGCGGCTACGATGCCTATGTCGCCGACGGCGGCTACACGCTGCTCGACCGCCTGCGCAGCGGTGAGCTTGCCAGGGAAGACCTGCTCAAGTCGCTCGATGATGCGAGCCTGCGCGGGCTCGGGGGCGCCGGCTTTCCGACCGGCCGCAAATGGCGCGCGGTGCTCGGCGAGCCAGGTCCGCGGCTGATGGCCGTCAACGGCGACGAGGGTGAGCCCGGCACGTTCAAGGATCGCTACTATCTCGAGACCGATCCACATCGCTTCCTCGAGGGCATGCTGATCGGCGCTCACGTCGTCGACGCGGCGGAGGTCTACATCTACATTCGCGACGAATATCCGGCCGCACGCGAGATTCTGGAACGCGAGATCGCACGGCTTCCCGCCGGCGGCCCGAAGCTGCACCTGCGGCGCGGCGCCGGCGCCTACATCTGCGGCGAGGAATCCTCGCTGCTGGAGAGCATCGAGGGCAAGCGCGGCCTGCCGCGACACAAGCCGCCATACCCATTCCAGGTCGGGCTTTTCGGCCTGCCAACGCTGATCAACAACATCGAGACGCTGTGGTGGGTGCGCGACATCGTCGAGAAGGGCGCCGACTGGTGGAAGAGCCACGGCCGTCACGAGCGGCATGGGCTGCGCAGCTTCTCGGTCTCCGGCCGGGTGAAGAATCCCGGCATGAAGCTCGCGCCGGCCGGCATCACGGTGCGTGAACTGATCGACGAACATTGCGGCGGCATGGCCGACGGCCACGTCTTCCACGCCTATCTGCCGGGTGGCGCTTCGGGCGGCATTCTGCCGGCCGCGATGGACGACATCCCGCTCGATTTCGGCACGCTGGAGAAATATGGCTGCTTCATCGGCTCGGCGGCGATCGTGATCCTGTCGCAGCAGGACAGCGTTCGCCTGGCGGCCTTGAACCTGATGCGCTTCTTCGAGGACGAGAGTTGCGGCCAGTGCACGCCGTGCCGCGCGGGCACGCAGAAGGCGGCGCAGTTGATGGAGCGGCCGGTCTGGAACAAGGAGTTGCTGGATCAATTGAGCCAGGCGATGCGCGATGCGTCGATCTGCGGCCTGGGCCAGGCCGCCTCCAATCCGCTGACCTCGGTGATCAAATACTTCCCCGACGAGTTCAAGGAAGCTGCCGAATGACCAGGATCACATTCGAACTCGACGGCAAGCAGGTTGAGGCCAATCCCGGCGAGACCATCTGGCAGGTGGCCAAGCGGCAAGGCAACGAGATCCCGCACCTGTGCTATTCGCCGGCGCCCGATTACCGGCCCGACGGCAATTGCCGCGCCTGCATGGTCGAGATCGAGGGCGAGCGCGTGCTTGCGGCCTCCTGCAAGCGCATGCCGGCGGTCGGCATGAAGGTGAAGACCGCAAGCGAGCGCGCCGTCGCCGCGCAGAAGATGGTGATGGAACTGCTGGTCGCCGACCAGCCGGCGCGTGAGACCTCGCACGATCCGGATTCGAAATTCTGGCACTGGGCGGAGAAGACCGGCGTCACCGAGAGCCGCTTCCCGGCGGCGGAGCGCTGGCAGGCCGACGCCAGCCACCCCGCGATGCGGGTCAATCTCGACGCCTGCATCCAGTGCGGCCTTTGCGTCCGCGCCTGCCGCGAGGTGCAGGTCAACGACGTCATCGGCATGGCCTATCGCAATCACGACGCCAAGATCGTGTTCGACTTCGACGACCCGATGGGTGAATCGACCTGTGTGGCCTGCGGCGAATGCGTGCAGGCCTGCCCGACCGGCGCGCTGATGCCGGCGGTGATGCTCGACGACATGCAGACCCGCGTCACCTATCCCGACAGGAAGGTCGACTCGCTTTGCCCGTATTGCGGCGTCGGCTGCCAGGTGACCTACCAGGTCAAGGACGAGAAGGTGATCTATGCCGAGGGCAGGGATGGTCCCGCCAACCACAACCGGCTTTGCGTCAAGGGCCGGTTCGGTTTCGACTACATCCACCATCCCAACCGCCTGACCAGGCCGCTGGTGCGGCTGCCCGGCGTCAGGAAGGATGCCAACGATCAGGTCGATCCGGCGAACCCTTACACCCACTTCCGCGAAGCGTCGTGGGAGGAAGCACTCGACATCGCTGCAAACGGGCTGGTCAGGATCCGGGACGAGAAGGGCGCCAAGGCGCTTGCCGGGTTCGGTTCGGCCAAGGGCTCCAATGAAGAGGCCTATCTTTTTCAGAAGCTGGTGCGGACCGGCCTCGGCTCGAACAATGTCGATCACTGCACGCGGCTGTGCCACGCCTCGTCGGTGGCCGCGCTGTTCGAAGGCCTGAGCTCGGGCGCGGTGTCGGCGCCGTTCGCGGCCGCGGCCGATGCCGAGGTGATCTGGGTGATCGGCGCCAACCCGACCGTCAACCATCCGGTGGCGGCGACCTATATCAAGAACGCGGCCAAGCGCGGCGCCAAGCTCTACGTGATGGATCCGCGCCGCCAGACGCTGTCGCGCCACGCGACCGCGCATCTCGCCTTCAAGCCCGGCAGCGACGTCGCGATGCTGAACGCGATGATCAACACGATCATCACCGAGGGGCTGACCGACGAGCAGTTCATCGCCGGATATACCGAGGGCTTCGAGGATCTGAAGGCCAAGATCGTCGATTTCACCCCGGAGAAGATGTCGCCGATTTGCGGCATTGCCGCCGAGACGCTGCGCGAGGTGGCGCGGACCTACGCGCGCGCCAAATCGTCGATCATCTTCTGGGGCATGGGCATCAGCCAGCACGTGCACGGCACCGACAATGCGCGCTGCCTGATCGCGCTCGCGCTGATCACCGGCCAGGTCGGGCGGCCCGGCACCGGCCTGCATCCTTTGCGCGGTCAGAACAACGTGCAGGGCGCCTCCGACGCCGGGCTGATTCCGATGTTCCTGCCGGATTATCAGCCGGTCGGGCGCGACGACATGCGCGGTGCGTTCGAGAAGCTGTGGGGCCAGGACCTCGATCCCGAGCGTGGCCTCACCGTCGTCGAGATCATGAACGCGATCCACGCCGGCCAGATCCACGGCATGTATATCGAGGGCGAGAATCCCGCGATGTCAGATCCGGATTTGCAGCACGCGCGCGAGGCGCTGGCCAAGCTCGATCACCTCGTGGTGCAGGATCTGTTCGTCACCGAGACCGCGTTCCACGCCGACGTGATCCTGCCGGCATCGGCATTTGCCGAGAAGGACGGTTCGTTCACCAACACCGACCGCCGCGTGCAACTGGCGCGTCAGGTGATCAAGCCGCCGGGCGATGCCCGCCAGGACCTCTGGATCATCCAGGAGATCGGCAAGCGGATGGGACTGCCGTGGAATTACGCCGGCCCCGGCGACGTCTTCACCGAGATGGCGGAACTGATGCCGTCGCTGAAGAACATCACCTGGGAGCGGCTGGTACGCGAGGGTGCCGTAACCTATCCGGTCGACGACCCGAACAAGCCCGGCAACGAGATCATCTTCACCACCGGTTTCCCGACGCCAAGCGGCCGCGGCAAGATCGTGCCCGCCAAGGTGATCCCGCCGGACGAACTGCCCGATGCCGAATACCCGATGGTGCTGTCGACCGGACGCGTGCTCGAGCACTGGCACACCGGCTCGATGACCCGCCGCGCCCAGGTGCTCGACCAGATCGAGCCTGAGGCGGTGGCGTTCATGTCGCCAAAGGACATGCGGGGCAAGAACCTGTGGCCCGGCGATTTCATTCGCCTGGAAACCCGGCGTGGCGCGATCGAAGTCAAGGTGCGCGCTGACCGCGACGTGCCGGAGAACATGGTCTTCATGCCGTTCTGCTACGCCGAGGCGGCCGCGAACCTCCTGACCAACCCGGCGCTCGATCCGTTCGGCAAGATTCCCGAGTTCAAGTTCTGCGCGGCGCGGGCCGAGAAGATCGAGATCCGGACCGCCGCGGAGTGAGGCGGGGCGACTACCAGGGCAGCGCCCCGAGCGTCGCGTGGGTGAAGGTGCCCGTCGGCCCATCGGGGCCGAGCAGGGCGACCCGCACCGCCTCGCGGGCGCCTTCCTCGACGGTCTCCGTGCCGGCATAATTGTTCAGGTTGGTCCTGGTGAAGCCGGGCGAGACGGCATTGACCTTGATCGCGGTCCCTTCCAGCTCGATCGCCATCGCGAGCGTAATCGCATTCAGCGCGGTCTTGGATGCGGGGTAGACCGGGCCGAAGATCGGCCGATGCGGATTGGCAGGGTCGGCGTTGCGCGTCAGCGAGCCGGCGCCGCTCGACACATTGACGATGCGTGCCGCCGGTGCCTTGCGTAGCAGCGGCAGCATCGCTTGGTAGACCGCGAGCACGCCGAACACATTGGTCTCCCACACCGCGCGCATCTCATCGAGCGCCACGTTGCTCGGACGGGTGGTCGCCGCATAGTCCGCGACGGACTGGTCCGGCCGCTTTCGCGTGTTCGAGATCGCCGCGTTCTGGACCAGCACATCGAGCTGGCCGAATTCCTCCCCGATGCGCGCCGCGGCCGCGGCGATCGAGGCCTGATCGGTGACATCGAGTTGCAGCGCATGCGCGCCAGGGCCGATCTCGTCGGCCGCAGCCTTGCCGCGTGCGAAATCGCGCGAGCCGACCAGCACGATGAGGCGGTGTCCAACGAGATCCTTTGCGATCTGGCGGCCGATGCCCTGGTTGGCCCCGGTGACCAGGGCGATGCGCTTGTCGTCGATCTTGTCCAGCATGGTAACCTCCATCCTAGTTTCGGCCTTCCGCGGCCCACATCACGGCGTCGGCGCCGGCGGGGATCCGCATCGGGCTCGACGGATCGGTCACCGCGCGCCACACCGCTTCGGCGACGTCCCGCGCGTGCGTGATCGGCCCCGGCTCGGTCAAGCGTGCGAAGGTGCTCTTGACGAGTTCGGCATAGGCGTCGTGGTCGAGGCCCTGCATGCGGGTGCGCGCGGTGTCGCCGAAGCGGGTCTCCGGCGAGCGTCCCGGCAGCACCAGGCGCGCGCGCACGCCGAACGGCGCGAGCTCGATCGCCATCGACTCGGTGAACGCATTCACCGCCGCCTTGGTCGCGGTGTAGGATGCGATCAGGGGGATCGACTTCAATGTCACGCTCGAGGTGACATTGACGACGACGCCGGCCCGGCGCTGCCTGAACTGCGGCAGCACCGCCTGCGTCAGCGCCATCGTGCCGAACATGTTGGTCTCGAACAGCTCGCGGATCGTCGTCATCGGCGTGGCCTCGAACGGCGAAGCCGCGCCGAAGCCCGCATTGTTGACCAGGGCGTCGATCGCCCCCGCCGCCGCGATAGCGCGTTGGATGCTTCCGGGATCGGTGACGTCGAGTGCGAGCAGCCGCAGATGTTCGGAGCGCGGCAGCGCGTCCTCGCGCGGCGTGCGCATCGTTGCGATGACCTTCCAGTCGCGATCGAGAAAGTATTTCGCGGTTTCCAGTCCGAAGCCGGACGAGCATCCGGTGATCAAGATGGTTTTCATGAGGAGCCTTGAAGGGAAGTGATTTGACTGACACAGACGATAAGTGTCCGTTGCCGGACGCTCTATATTTGAAGGTCCAGAAGTCGTTTGCAGGAGTCCGGATATGGTCGTCGACCCGCTCGCGGAGGTGGTCGCGCTGCTGCAACCCGGGGCGCGGTTCTCTAAGGCCGTCGTCGGCGCGGGCGCCTGGCATATCCGCCGCTCCGATGCCGGTCAGCCGTTCTATTGCGTGGTGCTCGAGGGTGGATGCCGCCTCGTGGTCGACGTCCACGAGGCGATCGAGCTGCGCTCGGGCGACTTCATCCTGGTCCCCGCGGCGCATGGCGTCGCGATGTCGAGCCTCGCGCCGCCATCGGTGCTCGCCGAGACAGTGCCTGTTGCGCTGACGAATGGCGAGTTCAGGATCGGCAATCAGGATGGTCCGACCGATCTGCGAATGCTGATCGGCCATTGCAGCTTCGCCTCGCCGGACGCCGCCCTGCTGGTGTCGCTGCTTCCCCAACTGGTGCATGTGCGCGGTGAGCCGCGGCTCGCGACCCTCGTGCAGTTCGTCCGCGACGAATTCCGCGAGCAGCGTCCGGCGCGCGAGGTGATCCTCGCCCGCCTGCTCGAGGTTCTCCTGATCGAGGCGTTGCGTTCGGCCGCCGGCACCGCGGCGTCGCCCGGCTTGGTGCGCGGGCTCGCCGACGAACGGCTCGCCGTCGCGATCCGGCGGATGCATGAGAGCCCGGCGCGGGCCTGGACGGTGGCGCAACTGGCGAAGGAGGCGGCGCTGTCGCGCTCGGCATTCTTCGACCGGTTCAACCGCGCGGTCGGCGTTGCGCCGATGGAATATCTGCTGGCATGGCGCATGGCGATGGCCAAGAACATGCTGCGCGGAAGCGACGGCGGCGTCGCCGAAATCGCGCAGCGCGTCGGCTATGGCTCTGCCAGCGCGTTCAGCGTCGCCTTCACCCGCCACGTCGGACTGTCACCGACCCAGTATGCGCGCGAACAGATGGAGCAGTGATGCGCGCATTGCGTCACCGATCGGCGGCTTGATCCATCATTCGTTCGCGAGTGATGACGCGTGAAGCGATCGCGCGATGACGATCAATCGCGATCATGCACTGATCGCACAAAACCGACACAGCCCTGTCACCAGCGATGGATAATCTGTCGCATGTCGACGTCATAAATCTGCAAAATAAAAAATGGGGCAACAGGTGAAGGTGAAATTCCTTTCAACGGTCGGATTTTGTGTGATCGCTGCGGCGATCGCGAGCAGCGCTCCGGCGCCGGCTCAAGACGATAACGGTCATGATCGTCATCCGCATGACATTCAAACTGCAACACCGATCAAGCATCTCGTTGTGATCTTCAACGAGAACCGCTCTTTCGATCATTACTTCGCGACCTATCCGAACGCGGCCAACCCGACCGGCTCGATTCCCTTCGTGCCGAAGCCGCATACGCCGAAGGTGAACAACCTCGCCAACGCCAACCTGTTGGTCAACAACCCGAACACCAATCCGGCCAACGGGACCGGAGCGACCAATCCGTTCCGCCTCGACCGCACCCAGGCCAACACCAAGTCGCAGAACCACGCCTATACGCCCGAGCAGCAGGCCTACGACAACGGCAAGGCCGACCTGTTTCCGAAATACACCGGACGCGGCACCTCAGGTGGCGTCGGTGCCTTCGGCACCAACGGTCAGGTGATGGGCTATTTCGACGGCAACACCGTCACCGCGTTCTGGAATTACGCGCAGAACTTCGCCATGAGCGACAACAACTATACCGACACCTACGGTCCGTCGACGCCGGGCGCGATCGAGGTGATCTCCGGACAAACCAATGGCGTGCAGAACATCGTCGGCACGTCGTCGTCGGTCCCCGACGGCCAGGGCGGCCTGACGCTGATCGGCGACACCGATCCCGCCTACGACCTCTGCTCGAGCAAGACCAGCACGATGTTGTTGACGGGCAAGAACATCGGCGACCTGCTCAACGCTGAACACATCAGCTGGGGCAGCTTCATGGGCGGCTTCAACATCACGCTCCGGAATACCAATGGCACGGTGGGCTGCGCGCGCAGCACCTTCTCCAGCACTGTCGGCGGCACCATCGTGGACTACATCCCGCACCACGCCTGGTTCCAGTACTACAAGTCGACCGCCAATCCGTATCATCTGCGGCCGAGCTCGACCAATGCGATCGGTCACACCTATGCCGCCGACGGCAAGACGGTCGATCCGGCCAACCACGGCTACGATCTCGAGGATTTCTACGCCGCGGTGAAGGCCGGCAATTTCCCGGCCGTCTCCTACATCAAGATGCCGGCCTATCAGGATGGTCATCCCGGCAACTCCGATCCGCTCGACGAGCAGGTCGGCAACGTCGAGCTGATCAACTTCCTCCAGCAGCAGCCGGAGTGGGGGGAGACCGCCGTCATCGTGACCTATGACGACTCGGACGGCTGGTACGACCACGCCTATGCCGTGCCGACCAGCGCCTCGTATGATCCGACCGCCGATCAGGTCAACGGTCCCGGCCAGTGCGGCCTCGGCGTCGGCAAGCAGACGCAGCCGAAGGGCCTCAACGGCCAGCCGGTGAATGGTCGCTGCGGTCCCGGGACGCGCACTCCGTTCCTGCTGATCTCGCCCTACGCCAAGCAGAACTTCGTCAGCCACACCCGGATCTCGCAGGCCTCCGTCGTGCGCTTCGTCGAAGACAATTGGCTGCGCGGCCAGCGTCTGGGCGGCGGCTCGTTCGACGACGGCGTCGAATCGATCATGGACATGTTCGACTTCGATCACGGCGACGATCGGCAGAACAAGCTGTTCCTCGATCCGACCGCGGGTACGGTCATCGTCAGCCCGTCTGACGATCACCACAACCACTAACGCCCTGGGATCACAGGACGTCAGATGAACCGCCGCATTTCGTGGCTCCTCGGCGCCGGCCTGCTTTGCATGGCCGGCGCCGTTGCGGCAGTCGAGACGCAAGGGCTGGTGGGGAAGAACCCCAACCCGGTGCAACTCAGGCGCCCGCCGGTCGCGCCGCTTTCCGCGATGGCGCAACTCGGCCAGAAGATCTTCTACGATGCTTCGCTGTCCTCGTCGGGCGCGTTGTCATGCGCGTCCTGTCACAGCCCGGACCACGCCTATGGTGCGCCGGATGATGCCGCGGTGATGCATGGCGGGCCCGCGCTGTCCCGGCAGGGGACGCGCGCCGTGCCATCGCTGACCTATCACGAACGTCTCCCGAATTTCAGCATCGGCCCGGAGAAGGACGAGGACGACAACGTCGTCGACCTCGCGCAGATGGCCGCGCTCGGCCAGCAGGCCACGCGCGCCAAGAAGGTCGCGACCGAGACGTCCGCCGCGGCGGTCAACATCGTGCCGCAGGGCGGCCTGTTCTGGGACGGCCGCGCCGATACGCTACAGGACCAGGCGATCTTTCCGCTGCTCGACCCCAATGAGATGGATGGCGGCAGCATGGAGGTGGTGGCCGACAAGCTGAAGCAGGCGGACTATGCCCCGCGCTTTGCCGAACTGTTCGGTGCTCACATCTTCGATAACCGGCGGTTGCTGGTCGCGGAGGCGATGTTCGCCGTCGCGCGCTATCAGGTGGAGGAGCCGAGCTTCCATCCCTATACCAGCAAGTTCGACTACTGGCTCGAGGGCAAGGCGCGGCTCAGCGAAGCCGAGTTGCGCGGCCTGCAATTGTTCAACGATCCCGACAAGGCCAATTGCGGCGGCTGCCATACGTCGGCGCCGACCCGCGATGGCTTGCCGCCACTGTTCACCGATCATCAGTTCGAGGCGCTCGGGGCGCCGCGCAACGCCACGCTCACCAGCAACCGCGATCCCAATTATTTCGATCTCGGGGTCTGCGGCCCGTACCGCACCGACATCGCCGAGCAGACGCAATATTGCGGCATGTTTCTGACGCCGACCTTGCGCAACACCGCAACGCGCCGCGTGTTCTTCCACAACGGCGTGTTCCGCAGCCTGGAGCAGGTGCTGGATTTCTATAACTTCCGCGATACCAATCCGGAGAAGGTGTATCCGCGCGGGGCCGACGGAACGGTGCGAAAATACGACGATCTGCCGGAAAAATATCACGCCAATGTCGACGTCAGCGATCCGCCCTTCGAGCGCCATCTGGGCGACACGCCCGCGATGACGGCGCAGGATGAAGCCGACATCATCGCCTTCCTGAAGACGTTGACCGACGGTTACCAGCCGGAGCCGTGAGCCGCCGCGGCCATCCACCGCGGAACCGATACGTGAGTTGGCAGGTCAGCGTCATGCGCGCATAATGGGCGCATGAATCTCGTCGAAGGCAACGGTGCCAAAATCCCCGCGATCGGGCTCGGCACGTGGGAGCTGCGCGGCCGGACCTGCGCCCGCATCGTCGAGCAGGCGCTGCGGCTCGGATACCGCCACATCGACACCGCGCAGATCTACGACAATGAGCGCGAGGTCGGCGAGGGATTGCGCGCCTCCGGCATCAAGCGCGACGATGTGTTTCTGACCACCAAGGTCTGGACCACGCATTTCAAGCCGAAAGATCTCGAACGTTCCGCCAAGGAGAGCCTGGCGCGGCTGCGCATGACCGAGGTCGATCTGTTGCTGCTGCATTGGCCCAATCCGCAGGTGCCGCTCTCCGACACGCTCGGCGCGCTGGCGCGGGTCAGGCAGGCCGGGTTGGCGCGGCATATCGGCGTCTCGAATTTCAACGCGGCGCTGCTCGCGGAGGCGGTGGCAGCATGCCCGGAGCCGCTTGCCTGCGACCAGGTCGAATATCACCCCTATCTCGACCAGGCCGGTGTGGTGGAGGCCTGCGCAGGCCACGGCATGGCGTTCGTTGCCTACAGCCCGATCGCGAAAGGGCGGATCAAGAACGACCGGGCACTGGCGCGGATCGGTGACCGCTATCGCAAGACCGCTGCCCAGGTCTGCCTGCGTTGGCTGGTGCAGCAGAATGTGTCCGCGATCCCGCGCACCTCGAAGCTGGAGCGGCTTCAGGAGAACCTCGACGTCTTCGGTTTCGAGCTGTCGGATGAGGACATGCACGAGATTTCGGCGATGTCCGGCGCCGTCTCACGATGATAGCCGACGGGGAATTGGGTCTTCATTCGAGCATGATCCTTAGGAAAAGGCCGGGCGCGGGGCGCAGATCATGCTATTGCCCGCTGGCCGATTACGGTTCTGGACCGAATTGGGATTGAGGCAGGCAGGGCCCGGCCGGTATTGTCGCCGGCGGGGAGACGTCACTGATGTGATCGAGCGGGATGAAGTTTCGGCCTTATGCGGATATGATGGCGTCGGTGTTCGTACACCTGATGCTGCTCGCGCTGATTTTCCTCTATTCGGAAGTCCATCAGTTCGATCCCGTCGCCGCTGACACGGTGCCGGTCGAGATCGTGACACCGCAGGAGGTCGCCAAGACCGAGATCAAGCCCGAGCCCGATCCGGTGCCGAGCCCGTCGCCGACGCCCGAATTGCAATTGCCGTCGCTCGACAAGCCAGTCAATTCCGATAAGCCCGAACCGGCAGCACAGGCATCCGCGCCACAGCCGAGCCCGCCGCAGCCGGCGCAGAAGCAGGCCACGCCGCCGGCGCCCAAGGCCAGCCCGGCTCCACAGCATGCGGCGGCAGCGCCGCCACCGACGCCGGCAGTCCCGCCGATGCCGGCCTCGCCACCGCCGATGCCGCAGCAAGCGGCCGCGCCGCAGCAGCCTGCCTATGCGCAACCCGAACCGGACTTGTCCGTCAAATACAATGTCGTGCTTGGCTTGCCGCCGGACATCTCGGTGAAGCCTCCCGCCGACACGCCGTCCGGTCCTGGTCCCGGCAAGGACAATTTCGACGCGGCAGCGACCGAGCAGGCCGACATCGGCTCCAGCGTGGTCGCCGAATTTCGCCGCCATCTGAGGAGCTGCCTCAAGCTGCCGTCGACGGTGAGCACAGGCGACGACGTCAGGATCAAGATCAGGGTGTTCATGAAGCCCGACGGCAAGCTCGCCGCGCCGCCCCTGCTGATCGAGGCTACGGCGTCGGAGAAGGGGCCGCTGCTGCTGAAAGGCGCGACCGAGGCGCTGCAAGCCTGCCAGCCCTATGCGATGCTGCCCAGGGATCGCTACGGCGAATGGAAGGTGCTCGACCTCGACTTCACCCCGCGCGATTTCGCGGGGTAGGCGTAAACTCGCTTCAGCTTCCCATCGCCTGCCATGCGTTCGACGCGAACTGCCGACGCCAGATCACGATTACGACCGCGGCCGTCGTGACAAACAGCACCCACGGGCTGAGGAACCAGCCGAGATAGCCGAGCGCGAAGAAGAATGCGCGCTGGCCACGGTTGAAGTGGCGGCCCGCGGTCTCGAACAGCCGCGTGGTGCGGATCACATGGGCCTCGGCCTCCGGTGTATCGCGTTCCCCGGCCGGCGGCATCGCGCCGAACAGGATCGCGACATAGTTGAACAGGCGATACGCCCAGGCGAATTTGAAGAAGGTGTAGATGAAAATCAGGATCAGCCCGATGCACTTGATCTCCCATAGGGCGGGCGAGGGCGAGAGGTTGACCGGCAATGCGCCGAGCACTGCGAGCGCGTCATTGGTCGCACGCAACAGCGCCAGTGCGCCGCCGATCGCGATCAGGCTGGTGGAGGCAAAGAACGCGGTGCCGTTCTGCAACGACGCCATGATCTGCATGTCGACCATCCGCGCCTCGCGGTGGAGCAGGTTCCTTACCCAGATCTCGCGATAGACATGCATCCGCGCCGACAGGCTGTCGCGCCCATAGGCGGTGTGCTCCAGCGTGACGGCGTAGACCAGCCATTCCAGCGCGAAGAAGCCGACGGCCAGGATGTCGACCCAATAGCCGGTCATGATGCCTTCCTTCGTGAATGCGCGGCGCCCGGACCGCGCCGCGCTACATCCCGCATGTACAGGTTGAACGCGTGCAATGCACTATGGCAAACTGGTGCGGCAACAGGATTCCCCAAGACATGCTCAAGCTCGTCATCGGCAACAAGAACTATTCGTCATGGTCGATGCGGCCCTGGTTGGCGCTGCGCGCCAATGACATCCCGTTCGAGGAAGTCTTCATCCCGCTCTACACCGACCAGGCCGATAAGGACCGCATCCTCGGCTTCAGCCGGGCCGGCAAGGTGCCGACGCTGATCGACGGCGACGTCACGGTGTGGGACTCGCTCGCGATCATCGAGTATCTCGCGGAGAAATTTCCCGAGGCGAAGCTGTGGCCTTCGGACCGCGCCGCGCGCGCGCATGCCCGCGCGATCTCGGCCGAGATGCATTCCGGTTTCGTGCCGCTGCGCAGCGAGTGCGGCATGAACCTGCACCGCCCCGTCAGCGCTATCGCGTTGTCGGATGACGCGCGGGCCAATGTGGCGCGGATCCAGGAGATCTGGGCCGAGTGTTACGTGCGCTATGGCAGGCGGGGACCGTTCCTGTTCGGGGCATTCTCCGGAGCCGACGCGATGTACGCTCCCGTGGTGCATCGCTTCCGCACCTATGCGATCCCGGTGAAGCCCGAGGCCCAGCACTATGTCGATGCCATGATGGCGCTGCCGGCGTTCCAGGAATGGACCCGGGATGGTCTGGCCGAGACGCTGCGGATCGAGCGATTCGAGACCGTCTGAACGCTGTTGCGCTGCCGAATTGTGACAGCGGCGGCAAAGATCGCGGCTTGACGCCGCGGGGCCAA
The DNA here is from genome assembly GCF_002341725.1 of Bradyrhizobium sp. UBA2491. NCBI lineage: Bacteria > Pseudomonadati > Pseudomonadota > Alphaproteobacteria > Hyphomicrobiales > Nitrobacteraceae > Bradyrhizobium > Bradyrhizobium sp. UBA2491. The sequence continues at coordinate 14,467 of NZ_DDOP01000015.1, read as the reverse complement.
AGGCGTCGAATCCCGAGGACCGGTTTTGCAAGTCGTGAAAGGACTTAGACCATGGGCATACTCGATTCCCTGGAGAATTCGCCGGAGCTGAAAAGCATGCTTGGCCAACTCGGGGCGGCCGTGATCCCCGCGGTGCTCGGCGAGGTGATGGGCAATGGCGGGCAGGGCGGCTTGTCCGCGATCGTCGCCAAGCTCGAGCAGGCCGGGCTCGGCGATCAGGTCAAATCCTGGATCGGCACCGGCCAGAACCTGCCGATCACGGCCGAGCAGCTCCAGCAGGTGCTGGGCAGCGACACGGTCAAGCAACTCGCCGCCAGGTTCAACATTCCGGTCGACCAGCTGTCTCAGGTGCTGGCCCAGGCGCTTCCCGGTGCGGTCGACAGCGCGAGCCCGAACGGCAAGTTGCCGCATACCGCCTGAACCGGTGGAACCGGGTTCCAGGTGAACCCGGCGGGCAATTTCCGGCTGGCACGCAAATTGCTGCCTATCGCCCTGAAAAACCTGCAAAATCGCACCTTCGCCATGCCCCAATCTTGCTGGATTTGGGGCAGCGCGATGTGCTAGCTTGCCGCAGGGTTCTCAAAATGCCGGCCGGAGCTATCGGGACTGTCAGCCCAGCCAGCAATCTCTAAAAAAATGGAGAGGGCGTTGAAGCACAAGTACTCGATTGGCGAGATCGTCTATTTCACAGCCAGCAACGTGGCGCGCCCAGCCGCGAGCGGCACCTATCAGGTGATCCGCCTGCTGCCGACCGACGGCGATGACTGCCAGTACCGCATCAAGAGCTCGACCGAAGCTTTCGAACGCGTGGCCAAGGAGAGTCAGCTCGCGCTGTCCTGATCTGTTGTGCGCAAGCTGGTGGCTGGAGCGCGGTTCCGCGCCGCCGCCGTCAAAAGGCCCCGTTCGCAGACCCATTGTGCTGTAGGCCGGATACCGGGATGGCGGTGTTCGCCATTGCCGGTTGTGCTTACGTTGCGTTGAGGGACATCGCGCATGAATTGGGCTTCCTCGCTGGATGAGATCTGGCGCTCGCCGACCTTTCCGATGTGGCTGACGCTGGCCGCAGCGGGCTTTTTTGGAATCGTCGTCCTGGTGACGCTGCTGCGTGCGGAGAAGTCCGTGGCCAACGGCGCGCTGACCGTCATCACGCTGCTGTCCATCGCCGTTGCGGTCGCCGCCACGATCCGGGGCTTTGCGCCAGGCGGGCAGGCGGCAGCCCAAGCCGAGACGCGGACGGCGCAATTGACCGGCCAGACGGTGCCGGCACTGGCCTGCATCGACGACCTCGCCGGAGATGCCGTCCTCAATGCCTGCGAGAAGGTGCTGTTCGGCACATCTGACTCGGCCGCGGCGGCGGTCAGCTACGCGGCCGCGCAGATCTCGCGCCTGACGGCGTATGGCGACCTCGCAACCGCCGAGCGTACCACCACCACCGAATTGCAGTCGCTGCGCCGCGCCGTCGAGCATGACCGCTACGGGCTGATGGCCTACGCGCTGATGGCGCGCGACCGCTGCACGCCGACCGCGTGCCCGGCGTTCCGCGCGCTTGGCGACAACCATCAGATCATCGCCAACATGAACGAGCGCACCTACGAGAACCTGATCACGCGCTACGCGGCATCCTGGAGCGCGCCGACCGGAGCCGCGCCTTCGGCCGCCGGCCTGGTCGCGGCGTTGCCGCCGTCGATGCCCACGGGCAAGCCGACCAACGCGGAGTTTCCGAGCTCGGCGAACACGCCGCCGGTCAGCATCATGACGCCGGAACCGGCGAAGCCGGCTGCCGCTGCACCGCCGCCAGCGCGCGCTGCGGCAGCGCCTGCGCCCAAGCGGGCGCCGGTCGCCAAGCGCCCGGTCCAGATTGCACCTGCGCCTGCGGCGCCACCAGCGGCTGCGAGCGCACCGGCGGCCGCGAGCCAGGAGTAGCGTCAGGATCAGCGTTGCTGACGGCGGCCCGGGCCGCCGCCGCGCCGTTTCGCGGATAACTCCCGCTATCCACTGCCGCCTGGATCGCTCTCTTTCCAAAGCGCGCGCCGGCCGCTACATCCGCGGTATGCCGCTTCATCTCATCAAACTCGCCGTCGGTTGCGACTCGGTCAAGGAACTCAAGGGCTGGGTCGCCGAGCGCATGGCGACCGCGAAAAAAAAGGGCCTGCCGCTTCGTCATGTCCACATCACGCGGATGACGCCGAAGCGCGAGGAGGAGCTGCTTGCCGGCGGTTCGCTCTATTGGGTGATCCGTGGCGAGATCGCCGCGCGCGAGAAGATCATCGCGATCGAGCCGTTCCGCGACAAGGACGGCATCGGACGCTGCCGGCTGGTCATGCAGCCCAAGGTGATCGCGGTCTCGCCGCGCCCGATGCGGCCGTTCCAGGGCTGGCGCTACTTGACCGCGGATTCCGCGCCGGCAGACCTGACGAAGTCGAGCGCGGCCAGCGTGGCGTCGATGCCCGAGCCGATGCGACGCGAACTGCGCGACCTCGGATTGCTCTGAGCATGCGGATTGCTGCGAGCGATCGCGCGGCGGTTGCCGCGGATCACTGGGTGACGAGATGCAGCCGGGCCCATTCGGAGGCCGGGATCTCGACATAGCGGCCGCCGCCGGCATTGCGGAGCGCAGCATCGAGCAGTTCGTGATCGATCCCCATCTCGCCGAGATAGCGCCGGAACTGGTCGGTGAAGATCGAGGTGAGGCTGTCGCTTTGCTCGGCCGAGACGTTGGGGGCGAGCCGGTTGTGGATCGCCATGCCGCTCAGCACCACGTGGCTGCCGGGGGGCAGGGTGCGATGCACGCCGCCCGACAGCACCAGCACGCAGGCAAAGTCACAGGCGGTGCTGGACGGCTTCTCCTTGGCATCCAGCGGACCGCCGGGCCGCTTCAGCGCAAAGCATTCGTCCTCGGATTTGCCGTTGCAGGCCTCGACCTCGGTCACAGCGACCACGGCATCGACCCCGCGATCGCGCAGGATGCGGCCGAGGCTGGAGGCGACGTTGAGGTTGGATTGCCCCTTGATGTTGATCACGACCGGAAGCTTGCGTCCGTTCTGGCGGTCGAGGATCGCGAGCAGGCGCTTGTAGCTGTCCCACTGCACCGCGCCCTCGGCCGCGATCCAGTCCGAGCAACCCGGACCGCAGGCCTCGGCGGTGCCGTGAGCGACATAGAAGATCATGGCGCCGGGCGCCGAATTGACGCCGCCGACCGGTGGCCGGGTCTGCGCGTGCGCCACGCCCGCGGCCAACAGCGCGAAGCCGACAAGAATGCCTTGGCTGAAATACCTGCCCATTCCGATCGCCTCTGAAAAGGCGATCATCCACGCCTAGCGGCGGCGGCGCAAGTCCAGGCCGGCGACCGGTCAGACCGCGATGTTGTCGATCAGGCGGGTCTTGCCGAGCTTGGCCGCGACCAGCATCCGCATCGGGCCGTCCTTCAGCGAGCCGATCGGCGCCAGCGTGGCAGCATGGCGGACCTCGAGATAATCGAGCACGAAGCCGGCCTCGGTGATCGCGGCCGCGCCAGCCGCCATCACGGTCGCCGTGTCCTCGCCGGCGCGCAGCCGGGCGGCGGCTTCCTTCATGGTCCGGTTGAGGGTGGGGGCGATGCGCCGTTCTTCGGGCGACAGGTAGACGTTGCGCGAGGACATCGCGAGGCCATCACGCTCGCGCACCGTTTTCGATCCGATCACCTTGACACCGAGGTCGAGGTCGGCGGCCATCTGGGTTACGACCCGGAGCTGCTGAAAGTCCTTCTCGCCGAAGATCGCGGCGTCGGGCCGGACCTGCGTGAACAGCTTGCCGACCACGGTGGCGACACCGCCGAAGAAGTGCGGCCGGAAGCGATCCTCGAGGCCAGCGGTGGCCGGTCCCTCCGGCACGATCCTGGTGGCGAAGCCGTCGGGGTACATCGCTTTCACCTCGGGGTGCCAGATCAGGTCGACGCCCTCGGCCGCGAGCTTGGCGACGTCTTCCTTCCAGGTGCGTGGATAGGAGCCGAAGTCCTCGGTCGGGGCAAACTGCGTCGGATTGACGAAGATCGAGACCACGACGCGCTTGGCACGGCGCTTGGCAAGCCGCACCAGCGACACATGGCCGTCATGCAGGGCTCCCATGGTCGGGACCAGGGCGACAGTCGCCTTCTTGGCGCGCAGGGCGTCGATGGCGCGACGCAGGGCGGGGACGGTACGGACAACGGCGGGATTTCTCGGCATCTGGTCTCGACTCGCGGGGCGGGCTGGTGGGACGAAGCTGGTTGGGCGGTTGGCGTTCGGCAGGTCGCGGACCTTACCAAGACCGGGCCACGGTCGGCAAACCGCCGGATCGCGACAAGCCTTACCCGATCCCGCTCGCAGATGGATCGCGGCGTCGTGCCGCCGATCGACGCAGCGCCTTGTCCGGCAGCGTCTTGTCCGATCGATTCATCATTAAGGACGGCGGCGATTGATTTCCCGTCGCAGTGATGCATTTCACTTGACCGCAGCCGCGCTCGATTTGAAGATCATTGCCGGGGATTGGATCATGTTGGTGCAGGCTAGTCAGGGTCAGTCCGGCTCCGCGCATGTCGTTGTGCTGGGCAACGAGAAGGGCGGTTCGGGCAAATCGACCACCGCCGTGCATATCGCCGTCGCGCTGATGAAGGCCGGACAGCGCGTCGCCAGCATCGATCTCGATTGCCGGCAGCAGAGCTTCACCCGCTACATCAGCAATCGCCAGGCCTGGGCGCGGCGCACCGGGCTCGATCTCGAGCTGCCGGTGCACCACTGCATCAGATACGGCGAGACGATGCAGATCGAGGAGAACGAGAACGCCGAATTCCAGCAGTTCATGGAAGCGGTCAGCGCGGTGGAGCGCTCCTGCGATTTCATCGTGATCGATACCCCGGGCTCCGACAGCTACCTGATGCGGCTCGCGCATTCGATGGCCGACACGCTGGTGACCCCGATCAACGACAGCTTCCTCGATTTCGACGTGCTCGGCACCGTCGATGCCGCGACCTATGCGGTGACCGGCGAGAGCCACTATGCGGAGATGGTGCGCGACACCAGGCGCAAGCGCCGCCAGCTCGACGGCGCCTCGACCGACTGGATCGTGGTGCGCAACCGGCTGTCGATGCTCGGCTCGCGCAACAAGCAACTGGTCGCCGACGGCCTCAAGCAATTGTCGCTGCGGCTCGGGTTCCGTGCGGTCGACGGTTTTGCCGAGCGGGTGGTCTATCGCGAGTTCTTCCCGCGCGGGCTGACCGCGCTGGACGACATCGATGAGGCGACGCTCGGCACCCGCCCGAGCCTCGGCCACGTCACCGCGCGCGAGGAGGTGACGAGCCTGCTGCGCCAGCTCAAGCTGCCGCTCGACGAGCGCGGCCGCCGCCGGGCCGCGAACCGGGCCGAATGGTTCAGCCAGGTCGACAAGCCGCTCGAGGTCCACGACATCATCTGAAATGCGGCCGTGAATTCATGAGGTCCGCTTCCCGGGTCGCTCGCGCGGGAGGTGCGTGGCCGAAATGTCGAAAACAACCCCATGCAAAGCAGCCGGTGGTGGCCGGTATTCGACTGGCGACTTGACACGTCGGGCAACTCATCGGCATAATTCTAATATTCCGAAATCGCGTGAGCCCGCCGAAATATCCGCGAGTGGACCGCGTTGACTTTGTATGATCGCCTCGGTGGACCGGACCGGCGCTGATCGCGCCCTTGATGCGCCGAACGCTTCCCCTGTAAGCCTTACCGCCGAGGACACCCCAGGGAATGCGGATGGAGCTATTCCGATCGTGAGCAGCAGCGCGTTGACGGCGATCGAGCTGGGGTGTCGGGGCGCCGTCGTCGGCCTGTCGCTGCTGATCGCAGCCGTGCTGCTGCGCGACCGTCGTGACACGTCGGCGCGTCTTGGCGCCGCGCTGTTGGTTGCGGTGGCGGCCTCCGCGATCTCGGATACGCCGGGATTTCCTCGGCCATGGCCGTACTGGGCCCTGATCCTGCTGGCGTTGTCGAGCAGCGGGGCGGTCCTGTTCTGGCTCTGGGCGCGCGCGACGTTCGATGACGATTTCGAGCTCCGGCCCTGGCACGGCGCCGTGCTGGCCGCCGTCGTCGGCACGCAATTATTCGACGTCTGGCCGACGCGCGGCGACCGCAGGGGCGATCTCGATCAGACCATGGCATTTATCTATCTCGGCCTCGCTGTGCTGGCGGCGGCGCAGACGCTCGCGACATGGCGGGCGGACCTGATGGCGGGACGGCGGCGGTTACGGGTCCTCGTTCTGCTCGGAGCGGTGACCTGGAGCGTCGCGGTTTTCTTCCACAAGGTTTGGCTGACCGCGGTTGCCGGTTTCTCGGTCTGGAGCCTTGCCGGCCCGGTTGTGACGTGCCTGCTGCTTGGGCTCACCGCATGGAGCCGGTTTCGGGCGGCCGAAATGCAACAAGTCTCCGGCGCGCTGCCTGCCGCGGGTCGCATTCCGGGCAATATCAAGGACGCACCGCCTGCACGAGAGGACAAGCCGCTCGCGGTCGACCCGGAACTGCTGCGCCGGTTGCAGCAACTGATGACCGTGGAGCGCGCCTATCGGCGCGAGGGATTGACCATCGGCTCGCTGGCCGCCGAGCTCGGCGTTCAGGAGTATCGGCTGCGGCAATTGATCAACGAAGGCTTGGGGTACCGCAATTTCAATGCCTTCCTCAATCACTACCGCCTCGAGGATGCCAGCGCCGCCCTGGCCGATCCCGCGCAAAGGCAGGTGCCGGTGCTGACCATCGCGATGGATGCCGGCTTCCAGTCGATCGGCCCGTTCAACCGCGCCTTCAAGGCGGCCACCGACCTGACACCGACCGAATTCCGCAGCCTCGCGCTGGCCAAGCTGGCTCGCGATCCCGGCAAAACCGACCACGGCTCGGGAATCGGTTAGCCGGACTGAGGAATCGGCCAGTCGAATTCTGAACCCGGCAAGATCGCTTTGCGAATATCGACCAGAGTGCGGGCTGTAATCACGGAGTTATCGGGATGAAACGCCTCGCATCGATGGGAACGCTTCTCGCTGTGCTTTGCCTGGGGAGCCCGGCACGCGCCGATCAACTCCTGACATCAGCCGATGCAGCAAGTCTCGGATTTTCGGCGGCCGGCCTGGCGCGGATCGCGCCGTGGTATCAGGCGCGCTTCGATGCCTTCCCGCCGTCCGAGGGTCTGGTCCCCGGCGCCGTTGTTGCCATCGCCAAGGGCGGCCAGCTCGCCTATCTGCAAGCCATCGGGTTCCAGGACCGCGCCAAGACGGTCCCGATGAAGGTGAACTCGATCTTCTGGATCGCCTCGATGACCAAGCCGGTGACCAGCGTCGCGGCGATGATCCTGGTCGACGATGGCAAGCTCGAGCTCGACGCGCCCGTCGCGCGCTATCTTCCCGAAATCGGCAAGATGTCGGTCGTGACGTTCGACCCGGCGACCGTGCAGGCTGGGCTCGCTTTGCAAAAACGCCCGATGACGGTCCGGGACTTGTTGCGCCATACCTCCGGCGTGATCGCCCCGGAAATGGATTTTGCGCTTCCTGAACGCGGCCTCGCCGACCCGACCACCGAGTCCGCAATTCGCGCGATCCATATGGTCTACGGCTGGAGAGTCGTGTACCGGCGCGAGAAGACGCTGGCCGATTTCGTATCGAGCCTGGCCGAACTGCCGCTCGTCCATCAGCCCGGCGAAGTCCATGAATATGGCTGGAGCTCCGACGTGCTGGCCCGGGTGGTCGAGGTGGCGTCCGGTCAGCCACTCGACCAGTTCATGCAGGATCGAATCTTTGCGCCGTTACATATGGTCGATACCGGCTTCTTCGTCCCGAAGGACAAGCTCGACCGCCTGGTCGATTCTCCGATGCCGGAGCGACCGCCGATCTGGGATGTCACGACGCCCGCGAGGTTGTTTTCCGGTGCCGGCGGCCTGGTGTCGACTGCGCCCGACTATCTGCGCTTTTGCCAGATGCTTCTGAACGGCGGCGAGCTCGATGGCGTGCGGGTGCTCACTGCGCAGGCTGTGAAGCAGATGACGACCAATGCGCTGCCGGCGGATGTTCGCATCTTTGGCGGCGACGAGGTTGGCGCTCGCGCCGGCACGACCTTCGGCCTCGGTTTCGGCATCCGCACCAGCCCGATCGCGAGCTGGATTCCGGGAGCGCCCGGAAGCTTTGGCTGGGGAGGACACTGGGGCACGTATTTCTGGGTCGATCCGGCGGAGCAGTTGATCGGCGTCGAAATGATCCAGGCGACGCCCGGCAGCAAGGCGCGGGGCGCATTGGCGCCCTCGGGGATCAATCACCTGACCTATGGCGCGTTGGCGGTCGCCGCGCCGTCTGCCGACGCGCCGCCGGTGGTGCCTGCGACGCTGAGCGCGGAAACGCTCGCCGACTATGTCGGCACCTACGATTTCGGCGGCACGGTGAGTTCGCGTGACAGGCAGGGCATAGCCGACGGCAAGAACGGATGGCTTGGGATCGCGAGGTTCGTCGCTATGGAGCCGGACGGCCTGAAGATCAACAGGCCGGACCCCGGCAGTCCAGCAAGCAAGGCCGGGGTCGCTACCGGTGACCTCGTCACCGAACTTGACGGTGTGCCGCTGAAGGGTCTGGCGCTCGCCGATGTGCTGTCGCGGCTGCGCGGGCCGGCCAACACCACGGTCAAGATCAAGATCGTCCGCAGAGGACAGGACGGCGCGAGCGAACTCACCCTCGTGCGGGCCGCCCGCCGTGCAAATACCGTCCAGCTTCAGGTCCGCGTCGTCCAAGACAGGCTCGTCGCGGAAGCTGTGGGCGTGTGGCCGATCCTCGCATTCGAGAAGGGCAAGGCCGTGCCGCTGGTGGCGGCATCGAACGACGCATTCAGTGCGGCCGACGACGGTCACACCCGGATCGCGTTCGTCAGGGACCCGGCTGGCAAGGTGTCCGGACTGATCCTGGACCCCGGGCCTTGGGAGTTGAAAGCTGCGATGATTGCGGCGGGGCCGAAATAGCATTTCGGATCCGGCGCTCACCGATGCTTGACGCCGCTGGCCTGAACCGGACGGCCGCTATCGGTTCGGCGTCAGTACGGTCATCCGGAACGGTCCGCCATTGGCGGCGGCATGCGTGACCGCCGCGTTGGCTTGGTCGAGATTGAAGGTCGTGACCTCGAACTGATCGAGCCGCAGCAGTCCGGCACGCGCCAGATTGACGAGGCCGAAGGTCGCTTCCGGCGGATACATCCAGACGCCATGAATGCTGATGCATTCGCGCATGATCCAGGGGTAGGGCAGCTCGAGCCCCGGGCCGCCCTGCATGCCGACGCCGCCCATCAGCACCACCCGCCCGTAGGCCCGCACCGTCATGATCGCGGCGCGGACCGTGGTGGTGGAGACCTCCGGCGGCATCAGATCGAGCACGCAGTCGATTGGACCGGGCGCGGCCTGCCGCATCCGCTCGCGATCGTCGTCCTCGTTGCCGCTGAGCCTGACCGGGCGCACACGCGGCCCGAACCGCCGGACCAGATCGGCAAGCACGGTCTCGTTGCGGCCGGGTGCGATCACGCAGGCCGCGCCCATCGCCAGTGCAACGGCGACGCCGGCGCTGCCGAAATTGCCGGTGGCGCCGCTCACCAGCACGGTCTCGCCGGGCTGTAGCCGCGCCGCGAGCAGGCCGCCATACGGCACCAGGCAGGTGCCGAGCGCGCACCAGCGCGGCGCCTCGGCCGGATCGATAGTGCCGATCCGCTTGACGTTCTCGGTCGGCAGCAGCGTCTGTTCGGCGAACGAGCCGTGGCGGAAGTGGCGTTGCAGCCGCAGCCCGCCTTCGCCGCGTGCGCTCCAGCCTTGCAGCGTGATGTCCGGCGAGATCAAGTCGTCGCGCGAACGGAAGGTGGGATCGCAATAGACCCAATCGCCGGCGGCAAGGTGGGTGGCGTCGGGGCCGACCGCGCGCACCCGTCCGATCGCGCCGGGACCGGGAACGGCCGGCAGTTCGAGCAGATAGTTGCGCGCGCCACTGAACACCTCGTCGGCATAGGACAGCACACGGGTCGCGACCACGTCGACGATGACTTCGCCGGTGCCGATGACCGGCGCGGGGATCTCTTCGATCGCGAGTTGCGAACCGAACGACTTCAGGACTGCTGCTTTCATCTGATCTCATCCTTGGCTGAGATCAGATCATGCTGCGATCCATTGCAGCCAGGAAGACCTGGTATTATCCTAGGATTATCAAACCCACTCTCGAGGAGCCCGGCGATGGCGACCGCGCGGCAAAGCGAGCTCGGTGATTTCCTGCGCTCGCGGCGGCAGAAGCTGACGCCGAAGCCCGCAGGCGTTGCGGCCGGCCGGCGGCGGCGAACCCCGGGCCTGCGCCGCGAGGAGGTGGCCGAGCTCGCCGGGATCGGGGTCGACTGGTACATCCGGCTCGAGCAGGGGCGCTCAGTGAGTCCATCGGTCACGACGATCGACGCGCTGGCGCGGGCGCTGCGGCTCAGCAAGGCCGAGCACGCGCATCTGCGGGCGCTCGCCCGGAACGGCGACCGCCGGCCTTTCACGGCCGAGGTGGTGCCGGCGGCGATCCGCCGCGCGGTCGAGGGCCTGAACCAGCCGGCCTATGTCACGGGCCGGCGCTGGGACGTGCTGGCGTGGAACGCCGCCGCCGAGGAGATTTTCGCGTTCGGCCGGCTGCCCGGTGGCGAGCGCAACACCCTGGTCCACGTGCTGACCAACCCCGCGACCCGGCGGCTGTTCGGCGCCGGCTGGGCCAAGGAGGCGCAGCGCATGGTGGCGCAGTTCCGCCGGACCCACGATCTTTGGGCCGGCGACCCGGCCTTCCTCGACCTGCTGGCGCGGCTCCGCGCCGGCTGTCCCGAGTTCGAGGCCTGGTGGAATACCCATGACATCGGTACCAGCGTGGCCGGCCGGAAGACGCTCAACCACCCCAAACGGGGCCGGCTGAGCTTCGAACATGCCAGTTTCCAGGCCAATGACGATCCCGGCCTCAAGCTGATTATCTACACCGAGATCGCCTGAATCCGTGGTTTTCCGGTAATTTCGGCCACAGCGTCGCCAAAATGCCGGAACAAAGCTGCCGAAATCCGGTTTCCCCTCAACTTCGATCCAAGCGTCGAACGCGGCCCTTGGAATGCGCGTCGTAGGGTGTAGGAAGCACGAACCGTCGCGGTGGTTCGTGGAACATCTGCCCAAAGTATAGGTGCAGCGCACAACGTTATGGCGTCAAAGCCACAACATTTGGACTTCCTGTCACGGCGCTGTGACATATATTCTAAAAAAGGAGGCCGCAGAGTCTCCGGCCAAGAAAAGCCCTGAAGAAGGCGGGCACCTTGAGGACGTCATGAAGCGTGGAATTACCGTTCTGCTCTCGCTCTGTGTGGTGGTCACTGCGGCGTACTTCACCGCGAGCAAGTGGGCGATCCGTCATGAAACCATCATGTTCAAGGACCCGACGCGTGACGAGCGTCCGGTCGCGGTCGACGTTGCGGTGCGCTTCGACAAGGAGATGCAGGCCGACGCCGGCATGATCAAGCTCCCGGTTGCGATCCTCAATCATGGCAATACCGTCAAATTTACCGAATATTCCTTCCTCGCGAACGTGTTCGCGGCGCGCGGCTATCTGACCATCAGCATTCAGAACGACCTGCCGTCGGACGGGCCGATGGTGACCAAGGTCGGCGAGCTCTATGTCGGGCGCCTGCCGCAGTATCAGCGCGGCATCACCAACATCAAATTCGCCATCGAGGAGATGAAGAAGCGTCAGCCGAATGCGGACTACAGCAAGCTGACGATGGTTGGCCATTCCAATGGCGGCGACATCGCGATGTATTTCGCCAAGCAGTATCCCGACGAGATCAAAAAGGTCGTGACGCTGGACAATCTGCGCGTGCCGTTCATGACCGACGGCAAGTTCAAGATCCTCTCGTTCCGTTCGCATGATCAGCACTTCCAGCCCGATCCCGGCGTGGTGCCGGATGAGCAGGAGTGCGAGAAGGCCGGCATCACCGTTGTGAACACCAACTTCCAGCACAACGACATGCGCGATACCGGACCCGAGAAGGCCAAGGACTCGATCCAGGCCATGCTCGATAAATTCCTGGCCGACACCGACAGCGATGTCGCGCCGGTCGACACCAGGAATGCGCCGCCGAAGATCCTGGAGCCCGGTCCGGTCTCGCTCTACGTGCCGGTCGAGAAGCCCCCGCAGTCGTTCGCCGACAAGCTCAAGAAGTCGTTCTCGCTGACCAAGACCGAGACGAAGAAGGGTCCGTCGATCACGAATTGACCGGTTGCCCGGGATCTGTTCCGGGCAACGGCCGTCGTCACGTTGACCAATCCAATATCGCGGCCCACATAATGCTTGCTGCACGAGGCAAGCGCTGATGGCTGGCAAGACGATCAAACCGACATCCGGAAGCGATGTGCGCCGGACCGATGCGGCCGACGTGCCGACGTCGAGCGCGAACGATATCGCCGCCTTCGTGGCCAAGGCGCGGGGGATGTCGCCGCATCGCGCCGGCGCGCGCGGCAGGCTGGTGTTTGCGCTCGATGCGACGATGAGCCGGCAGCCGACATGGGACATGGCGTGCACGCTGCAAGCCGACATGTTCCGCGAAGCGGGCGCGCTCGGCAGCCTCGATATCCGCCTCGTCTACTACCGCGGCTTCAACGAGTGCCGTGCCACGGGCTGGATCTCCGACAGCGCGCAACTCGCGCGCCTGATGAGCAAGATCGACTGCCAGGGCGGCAATACCCAGATCGGCAAGGTGCTGTCGGAGACCCGCCGCGAGGCCGTTGCGTCCGGCGTGCGCGCGCTGGTGTTCGTCGGTGACGCGATGGAGGAGAACGCCGACGCGCTTTGCGCGAAGGCCGGAGAACTCGGCCTGCTCAAGGTGCCGGTATTCATGTTCCAGGAGGGCAGCGATGCAGCCGCCGAACAGACGTTTCGCGAGATCGCGCGGCTGACCGGCGGCGCATGGTGCAAGTTCGATCCCGGCGCGGCCGCGCAGCTCCGCGAGCTGTTGCGTGCCGCCGCGGCCTATGTTGCCGGCGGCCGCGAGGCGCTGCTGCAACTGGCCAAGACCACCGGCGGCGCGGCCAAGTTGATCGGCCAGATGAAATAGAGCGCCGCGGTCAGGCTGCGCCCGCCGTCACGGCGTTTGCGATTGCGCCGAGCAGTGCCGCCATGTTGGCCGCGACCTGGCGGGTCGCTTCCGCAACGCCGTGCCGTTCGGCGAGCCAGGCCGGATCGTTGTAGGAGAACCAGCACACGCCGGCCTCGTCCTGCCAGACCAGCGCCTTGAGCGGCAGATCGATCCCGATGGTTTGCGCCGCCTGCATCAATGGGGTGCCGCCCTTGGCATTGCCGAAGATGAAGAGCTCGGTGGGACGGAGAGCGAGGCCGGCGCCGGCGGCTCCCGCAGCGTGGTCGATCCGCGCAAACAGCGTCAGCCCGCGCGCTTGCAGTTCGGCTTTGAGCCGGTCGGCGGTTTGCGTCGGCCCGACATGGCTGCGCACGGTGATCAGTCCGTCAATCGCCATCGAATGTCCTCCAGCGCGGCCAATGCAGGCTGGTCGCGTGCAGGGTAGTCAATCGTCCGCGCCCGCGCCACGCGGCTGTGCTTCACGCTCCGGTGAGACGAAGCTTCGCATGCTTTTTGTCGCCGGGCCGCCTATATTCCGCGCATGCCAACCCTGATCGCCGGCGTCGTCGCTGTTGTCGTCCTCTATTCCGCGCTCCAGATGTTTCGCGCGGCCAATCCCGCCGTGCTTGCGCGTGCAATCAAGATCGTCGGCGGCGTGCTCGCGCTGGCCGTTGCCGCCTTCACCGGTGTGCGCGGCGAACTGGCGGTCGCAATTCCGCTGGGTATCTTCGGCGCCGGGCTGCTCGGCTGGTCGCCGTTCGGGACCACCGGTTTCCGCAATCTCGGCGGCATGTTCGGCGGTTCGCGCTCGCAGGGACAAAGCTCGCGGGTGCGCTCGCAATATCTCGATATGAGCCTCGACCATGCCAGCGGCGTGCTCACCGGCCAGATCGTGGCCGGACCGCAGGCCGGCCGCATGCTCGACGAGTTCGACCTCTCGCAGCTGCTGGCGATGGTCCCGAGCTTCGACGCCGAGAGCGTCGCGCTACTTGAAAGCTATCTGGACCGCCGCTTTCCCGCCTGGCGTCAGGACGCTCAGGGCGACCGGGCAGGGGGGCACGGCCGGGCGGCGGCGGGCGGCAAAATGACGAACGAGGAGGCCTATCAGATCCTTGGCCTGCAACCGGGCGCGTCGCGTGACGACATCAGCCGGGCTCACCGCACCTTGATGAAGAAACTCCATCCCGACCAGGGGGGCTCGACGTACCTTGCTGCCCGTGTCAACGAGGCCAAGGATACTCTGCTTCGCACGCATCTCTAACTCCGGCTACGCTACCAACGCCACAGCCGAGAGCCGCCTTCCGTGTCTGATTGATGCCCCGTCTCGCCCGCCGCTGTCCGGCGTG
>NZ_DDOP01000038.1:750-4282 GCF_002341725.1 Bradyrhizobium sp. UBA2491 | reverse complement strand
ACTCAGGGGACCCATAACCACCGCATTGTGTGAAAGAGTTTGCTGGGGCCACAGCCGCGCGCAACAACCACACCCTGTGGTTATGGGTCCCGGGTCGCGCTTACGCTTGCCCGCGACGACAGCGGTTATTGTGGCCGCTACTCCGCCGCTTCCTGCGCCACCGTCGGTTGCGAGCCGGCGACCGTGGCGCGGCGCATGTCGCGGGGCTGCGACTGGTCGTAGCGGCGCACGCGGTGCACGGTCTGGCGGTTGTCCCACATCACGAGGTCATGCACCGTCCATTTGTGCACGTAGACAAACTCGCTCTGCGTGGCGTGCTCGGTGAGATCGCGCAGCAGCACCCGCGCCTCCGGCATGCTCATGCCCTTGATGGCGCCGGCATGCGACGACAAATACAACGACTTGCGGCCGTGCCCCGGATGGGTGCGCACCAGCCGTTGCAGCACCGGCTTGAACATCTGTTTCTCTTCCTCGGTGTAGTCGAGGAAGCCGAGCGAGCCGCGCGAATACATCAGCGAGTGCTCGCAGATCATATCCTCGATGTCAGCCTTGGTGTCGTCGTCGAGCGCGTCATAGGCGGCGCGCATGTCGGCGAATTCGGTGTTGCCGCCCTTCGGGTTCACCACGCGCGCCGACAGCAGCGAGAATTTCGCCGGGATCGGCCGGAACGAGCTGTCGGAATGCCACAGGCAATTGCCGAGGTTGAACAGATGGGTGCGGTGATCCTTCGGCAGCGGCTTGCCGTCCTTGCCGAGGTTGCCGACATCGTTGAGCCCCGACGACAGGCGATAGTCCTCCTTCTTCGTCACCGTGCCGCCGCGCGAGCTCTCGCGCTCGCCGAAATTCAGCGCGAACGCCATCTGCTGTTCGTCCGTGACGTCCTGGCCGTGGAAGACGAGCACGGCGTATTTGTCCATGCCGGCCTCGATGTCGGTCGCTTCCTGCTTCGTCAGCGGCTTGCGCAGATCGACGCCGGAGACCTCGCCGACGAAATGCTTGTGAAGCTGCCGGATTAGAACCGTCATGGCGTATCTCCCCGTCTCGTGCGGGCGGTTGTCCCGCTTCGTTTGAAACGAAGGCTACTCCCGATGCGCCGCCTGTCAACGCTGTGACGTCATGCGCAGCTCAGGCATTCCGTGCCATCAACCCGCCGTCCACCGGAATGACCGCGCCGGTCAGGAAGGACGCCGCCGGCAGGCACAGGCTCAGCGTCATATGCGCGACCTCTTCCGGGTCGCCGTAGCGGCCGAGTGCGGTGCGGCGCTTGGCGTAGATCGTCTTGTGCTCCTCCGAGATGCGGTCGGTGATGGCGGTACGGATCGGTCCCGGACAGATGCAGTTCACCGTGATGCCTTCGCGCCCCAGTTCCACCGCGAGCGAGCGGGTCAGGCTGGTGACGCCGCCCTTGGCCGCGGAGTAGGGACTGTGCAATCCGGTTGCACCCAGCGCCTCGGTCGAGGCGATGTTGACGATGCGCGGCGAGCGCGACTTGCGCAGGTATGGCAGTGCCGCGCGGATGATGCGCGGATGCGCCGTCAGCATCACAGCGATGCCCTTGGCCCAGGCGTCCTCGTAACCGGGATCGTCGATCGGCACGCGCACCGAGATGCCGGCATTGTTGACGATGATGTCGAGCCCGCCGAAATGCGCAGCGACGTCGTTGACGACTCTCGTGATCGCATCGCGATCGCTGACGTCGAGCGTCCAGGCCTTCGCCGCGCCGCCGCTCGCGGAAATTTCCTTCGCCACCGCCTGCGTGCCCTCTTCGGTCAGATCGGTGACCGCGACATTGGCCCCCTCGTCGGCGAATACGCGCGCGGTGGCGCGGCCCATGCCGCTGGCGGCTCCCGTGACGAGAACGGTGAGGCCCTTCACCGAACGGCTGAGCTGCTTGTATTCGGACACGAAGACCTCCCATTGATTTTTTTGCGTTGTGAGACCGCCAACGCTCGCACCGATCCGCAGAGACGTCAAACCTGCGTTCCCCCATCGGCACGCGGGTAGCGCATTAACGCAAGTCCGCCGTTGGCTTTTCGCAAAGGATCATGCTCAATCAAGAAAACAGCACGAGAGAGGAACGCGATGAACGAGCTCGATTTCGGCGGCAAGCAAATATTGGTGGTCGGCGGCTCCTCAGGCATCGGCAACGGCATCGCGCAGGCCTTCCGCGCCAAGGGCGCGCGCGTCGCGATCTGCGGCACCCGCGCGCAGGCGAGCGATTACTCCGCAGCAGAAGGCTCGCATCTCGAGGGCCTCGCCTACGCGCAGCTCGACGTCAGCAATCCGCAGGCGATCGAAGCCTTCAAGCCGTCGTTCGATCGGCTCGACGTGCTGGTGCTGGCGCAGGGCGCGGTGATTTACCGCCGCGGGGAATTCGAGATGGAGGGCTTCCGCAAGGTGCTCGAAGTCAATCTGATGAGCCTGATGGCCTGCGCCACCAAATTCCACGCGATGCTGAGCGCCAGCCAAGGCTCGCTGATCATCGTGAGCTCGACCGCGGCCTATCATTCCACCATGGGCAATCCGGCGTACAACGCCTCGAAGACCGGCGCCGTCGGGTTGACGCGCACGCTGGGCGAGGCGTGGGCCGAGAACGGCATCCGCGTCAACGGCATCGCGCCCGGCCTGGTCGACACCAAGATGACCAAGGCGACCACCGCCAATCCAAAGCGGCTCGAAGGCGCGCTCGGGCGGATTCCGCTGAAGCGGCTCGGCACGCCGGCAGACATGGCGGGCGCCGCGCTGTTCCTGGCGTCGCCGCTTGCTTCTTATATCGTCGGACAGACCCTCGTCGTCGATGGCGGGCTGATCCTCTAGGGCATGATCCGGAAGCGTGGAGCGCCATTTCCGGAAGAGGTCATGCAATGAGGCCAAAGCGCGCATCGCGCTTTGGCCGCAGGAACTTGCGCGGGGTTCGGCGGTTGGCTTCCTGACAATTTCAGGGAGCAGTCGTGATGGATAAGGATCGGATTTTCGGGACGGCCAAGGAGTTCGCGGGCAAGGCCGAAGGCGCAATCGGCGACGCCACCGGCGACGCGCAAACCCAGGCCTCGGGCCGCGTGCGCGAAGCCGCTGGCACGGTGCAGGATCTCTACGGCCAGGCCAAGGATGCCGCACGCGATGCCGCCGATACCGCGGTCAACTATGCCAAGGACGCCTATGAGAGCCGCGGGGAAACGATCCGCGACGGGCAGAAGGCGATGGCCAGGTCGGTGCAGGACAATCCGCTTGGCGCGCTGCTGATCGCCGGTGGCATCGGCTTTGCGCTCGCGCTGTTGATGACCCGCCAGCCGCGCCGCCCGCCGTCACGCTGGCGCTATTAAGGCTAGAGCGTTTTCGAGCGAAGTGGATACCGGTTCGCGTGAAGAAAACGCGTCAACACAAGAACCTAGAGCTCCGTTCCGATACCATCGGAACGGGAAAGGCTCTAGGACATCTCACCCGCTGTCATTGCGAGGAGCCAATGGGTCGCGCGTATGCGCGCCCAGTGGCAGGCTCCGCGACGATGACAGGCTCCGCGACGA
Organism: Bradyrhizobium sp. UBA2491; assembly: GCF_002341725.1. Taxonomy (NCBI): domain Bacteria; kingdom Pseudomonadati; phylum Pseudomonadota; class Alphaproteobacteria; order Hyphomicrobiales; family Nitrobacteraceae; genus Bradyrhizobium; species Bradyrhizobium sp. UBA2491. The sequence goes on along the minus strand of NZ_DDOP01000038.1, from coordinate 758 downwards.
AGCAATCC
>NZ_DDOP01000038.1:0-482 GCF_002341725.1 Bradyrhizobium sp. UBA2491 | reverse complement strand
TTCGCTCGCAATGACGTGGATATTACCGTGCTTCCGCCGCCCGTTACTGCCAGGGATTCCCCGGCGCAGAGGCGCGCTGTCCGATGCCGCGCGGCGGACGCGGCGGCGGTGCGACCAGTGGGCGCTGTTGCGGGGCGCCGAATCCGAACAGGTCACGTAGCCAGGGTTGGGTCTGCGGCTGTTGCTGCGGCTGGGCCTGGGCCGGACGGAACACGCGCCGCTGCGGCTTCGGCGCCGTGATGATCGAGCCGTCGGGCGCGATCGCCGTGGTGGAGGGCGGCGGATTCGCCGGTCCACCAGCCGGCGCGGTTGGCGTGGTCGCGGCAACCGGCACGTCGCCCTTGGCCTGCTCGCGGCCGATCTCGCGGCGTGGCCAGGCGAAATCGTCGGCACGGCCGGCAGGCGGCGCCAGCGCCTCGCCCTTCACCAGCGTGCGCGCGGCGAGCGCATCGACAGCGGCGGGCCGCGAGCAGGCCAAGGGG
>NZ_DDOP01000033.1:0-8384 GCF_002341725.1 Bradyrhizobium sp. UBA2491 | reverse complement strand
TATTGCAGGCCGAATGACAGACTATTTCGCTGAATCCTGCGTCGCGCCTAGGGGCTGCTTCGAAGAAACGCCACGAACCGGCCCTTCAATCTGCCGGCAATGATGTCGCCGTAAGTCAGTACCGACTGAATCTCCAGACGCGCGCGCTTTCTGCGGATGAGCGTTTTCAGGAATTCTGGCCAGTCTGAAATTTCAGGCAAGGACGCTATGGCGGTAAATGGCCCACTGATTGGGCAATTGTAGTCCATTTGATTGGATTGGATCACAATCTCGCAATGATGGCCCTCATTCAGAAGGCGCAAATGTAGAAGCGACCACGCGGCGAGGATTGCAACAGCGGAAGCACTGCCACCAAAGACAGTGCTCTTGTGATTAATGTTTGGCTCTAGCGGCGCGCCAAGCATGACGGATTCTGGCGAGGCTGAAAGCACCGAAACGTTCATTGCCGCCGAAAGAGGAATCTGCCGATGTAGATATTGCTCCAAATAAGGTTCCATATCGATATATTTCCTGCGACATACCGGCAATACCGCGTACTATTGATAGCTTCTTACTACCCCGCTGGCGGTACGCTTAGATTGATGCGAAATTGATACAAACAAGAAGATGCGCTCGCCATTTATCCCTCAAGAGGAACTTGAATCGGGAAAAATGAGACGGACGAGTGCGCCTCCACCCGGCGCATCCTCGATGCGGATCTCGCCTCCATGCAAGGTCATGATGGTCGAGGCGATAGCGAGGCCAAGGCCTGCGCCTTCGGTGCGACTTTTGTCCAGCCGATGGAAACGCTCCAGCACGGCGCTACGTTGAGCAGCCGGAATGCCCGGACCGTGATCGCGCACTGAGCATTGTCCGCCCGGTCCCGCAACCACCTCAACCACGGTCCGCGGCGGGGTGTGGGACACGGCGTTCTCGACGAGGTTCCTGAGTGCTCGGCCAATCGCGTCGGCATGCCCGTGCACTTCGGTCGCGCCGGCATCCCGGAACGCGATGGAGCGACTGCGGGCAACGGCAAGGGGCGTCAGTTCTGAGGCGACGTCAGAGGCAATCGCACGAAGGTCAGCGCGCGTATTCGCGTCGATCTCAAGCGCCGTAACGTGAGACAAGTCCAGCATCTGGTCCACCAGGCGCTTCATTCCCTGCGCATCGGCGGCAAGCCTTGATTTCGCCTCACCCTCAGGCAATTTGCCGATGCTCAGCATCATGATGGCCAGCGGCGTTCGCAGCTCATGGGCGGCGTCACCGGCAAAATCCTTCAGCGTCCGCACGGCACGCTCGACGCGCTCCAGCATCCTGTTGACGGCGCTTACCAGCGCCTGCACCTCCCGCGACGAGGCTTTCGTCTCGATCCTCATCGCAACCTGTGCCGGGTCGATTCCATCGACGGCGGCGATCGTGGCCCTGAGAGGCCTCAAGGTGCTGCGCACCACGCTGAAGTTGAACAGCAGGAAGAGCAGCGAGAGCAGCAGGAGCGGAAACAGCACATGGAAGCGGATTTCGTTGAAAATAACTGGAACGAAGGGGCCAAAACCCTGCCCAGCTATGGCGACCGTGATCCAGAAGGGTTCATCCGCCACGGTGACGCGGCGCGTCCCTGAGAGCAGAAAGCGGTTGCCCCAGTTCTCCCGCTGGGTGCGGATCACCAGGAATGACGCCGGGGCCTCGTCAGCGACCTTGATATCGCCGTCATCGAACTGCCCGATGACGCCGCCGCCCCGCTCGTGGATGAGGAATGCTCGCTGCGTTCCTTTGGCGATAGGCTGCCGGAGATCTTCTGGGACAGTGCTGCTCGCGCGCATCTGCGGTATGTCGCTTGCGATCCGATCGGCCTCCGCGCTGATCAGGAGCTGATCTAGCTCATTGGGCCTGTTGACATACGACCACACCACGGCGGACAGTTCGACCACCATGAAAACCAAGCCCACCAGGGCGAGCCGCATGGAAAGCCGAAAGAACAAACTGCGTGGCTGGTGAGGACCGTCGCGAGACATCACGCCCGGTCATCCTGTTCAACCGCCGGCGTGATCATGTATCCGATGCCGTGGGCCGTATGCAGGACGACATTCGCGCTCTCGGCCGCGAGCCGACGACGCAATCGAGATACGGCGGCCTCCACCGCATTGGGAGTCACCTCCGAGGAAAGGGCGTAAAGCGCTTCTTCAAGGCTGGCCTTGCTCACGACGTGACCGGCCCGTCGCATCAGGCGCTCGAGCAGACCCAATTCACGCGGCGGCAGGCGGATCACGCGCTCACCGATCCGAACCTCGCGCTCAACACTATCGAAGGCAAGGTCCCCCACGCTCAAGATCGTGCCGAGGCAACCGCCGGGCCGGCGTAGTAGCGCGCGGCAGCGAGCCGCGAGCTCCGGCATCTCGAACGGCTTCACCAGATAGTCGTCAGCCCCGGAATCGAGTCCGCCAACGCGATCGCCGAGCCCGTTTCGAGCGGTGATGACGAGAATGGGCGTCGTGCCTCCCGCTCGCCGGATAGAGCGGATGAACGCAACGCCATCGCCATCCGGCATGCCGAGATCGACGAGCAGCAGATCATAGCGTGCGACAGCAATGCTCTCCTCGGCCTCGGTGAGGGTAGAAAAGCAGTCGAGCACGAAGCCTTGCTCAGCAAGGCCTTCCGAGATCAAGGTCGAGAGGCGGGGATTATCCTCCGCCAGCAGTACCCGCATGGTCGATATCCGTTCCGCTGGCGCGGCGTTTGCGCCCGGTGATCATGGCAAGAATGAGATTTTCCCGATGTAGCACACTCTCCATTATGGCTGCGAATACATGGATAGCGGCCATCGCGATGATGAGATTAGCGCAGAGCGCATGCACCTCCTGGAGCCATTCGACGCCCCAGAACGCGTCGAGCCCCTGCATCCAGCCCGTGAGGCAAGTTAGGGCGATAAGCGTCATGAGCACCAGGACCATGGCCCCGCCGGCGGGATTATGACCGACATAGCGACGATCCCGCCGGGCCTTGACGGCAGCGAGATGCAGAAGGACGGCTCGCGGCGAGGTCACGAAGTCGGAAAAGCGCGCATGGGTGCTTCCGACAAATCCCCACACGACGCGCACCGCCAGAGCGGCGGCGATCCCATAGCCGACATAGCGATGGGGCGGCTTTCCCGAGGCCAGCACGAAGTAATTAAGGGCGGTGCCGAGGACCACCGTCCAGTGAAAAATCCTGACCAGCGGGTCCCACACGCAGACGGCGTCCTGGCCACGTGGTGGCGCCACAGCGCGGCTAACCTCGGACGTCATTGGCTCAATCCACATTCTTCTCGACGATCGCGGCGGTGACGGGGTTGAAGTAGACTTCAGCCTTATGGCCGTCCGCCGTATAGCCGTAGATCTCGTAGCAGCCGGTGGTGGTCTTCTTGAATATCTTGATATCCTTGTATCCCATGTCGGCGATCTTCTGCTTCATCGCGGACTCGCTGAGCCATTTGCTCTCAGGCTCCTTCGTGCAGGTGGGGCTGGCCAATGCAGCGGACGACACAAGGCACAGTCCAGCGGCGGCAATGAGAAGAGATTTGCGGATCATTTGCTTTCCTTAGAGACATTTTTGGTTCGCTGCGGTCAGCGCGACACCGGGATTTCTATGACCTGGTCCTGACGAAAGCCTGACGACACGAACGATACTTGCGATGACCGGCCCATTGTCAGGCTTTCGTCAGGGCGCCCTCCTATCGATGAGCCGTTGCTCCAGTGAGAGCAGACAGACATCCCGTCAGGAGACAGACCATGAAATTCGTTCGAAGCTTCCTCGTTGCTGGCGCGCTCGTCGCCGCATCGCTCGCCACGGCGCCCGCTTTCGCGGAAGACGGCCTGCATGAGCAGACCAAGAAAAACCTGGAAGCGGCCATGCATGGCGAAGCTTTCGCAAACCTCAAATATCAGGCCTATGCCGAGCATGCCCGCAAGAGCGGCCACCCCGAGCTGGCCAAGCTGTTCGACGAAAACGCCAATGTCGAAGCCAATGAGCATTTCGCGCGCGAGGCCGATGCGCTCGGACTGGCGAAGTCGGACGAGGCCAATCTCCTCGACGGCATGGCCGGCGAACACTACGAGAACACGAAGATGTATGTGGACTTCGCCAATCAGGCCGACGCTGTCGGCGACAAGAAGACGGCCGCCCTGTTTCGTCAGATCGCCGCAGACGAAGGCGATCACTATGCCTCCTATAAGGCGGCCGTGGAAAAGCTGCGCGCCGGTAAGTGAGTCGATGCGCGGCGCGAGCACCTTCTCGCGCCGCGTCCATCAGGCCGCCGAATGTTTGCCGCTTGTTCTCGCGATTTACCTCGCACCGCGAGCATGAAAATCCGCAATCCAAACTCTTGAGCCAGGGGCATTTTTCATGCGCGCTCTCCACAAGGAAACGCATCTGATCGAGCGTATCGGTTGGCTTCGGGCTGCAGTGCTCGGCGCCAATGACGGGTTGATATCGACGTCCAGCCTGATCGTGGGCGTGGCGGCCGCGACGACGGCCCAACATGAAATCCTCGTCGCCGGCGTCGCCGGGCTCGTGGCCGGCGCGATGTCGATGGCGGCGGGCGAATATGTATCGGTCAGTTCCCAGGCCGATACGGAACAAGCCGACATGGCGCGCGAACGCCATGAGCTGGCCACGCAACCCGAGGCCGAGCTGGCGGAACTCACCGCGATCTATCAACAGCGCGGCGTCAAGCCCGATCTGGCGCGGCAGGTCGCCGAGCAGATGATGGCGAAGGACGCTTTCGCAGCCCATGCGCGTGATGAGCTCGGGCTTGCGAGTCATGTGATGGCGAGGCCCGTCCAGGCGGCTCTTACTTCAGCGGCGACCTTCGCCTCCGGCGCGGCGCTGCCTTTGATCATCGCGCTGCTTTCGCCGGCGGCCACTGTCGTCTGGAGCGTATCAATCGCCTGCCTGATCGGGCTCGCGGTCCTCGGCGCCGTCGGTGCGCGGGCCGGCGGCGCGAAGGTGTTCAAGCCGACGCTTCGGGTCGTGTTCTGGGGTGCAGTCGCCATGGCATCGACCGCGCTCATCGGCGCTTTGGTGGGCAAGGCGGTTTAGCTGGCCGCCACCGATCCACGACCCCAAGCAGGAGACCTTTATGTCGACGCAAACAACGCAAATATCTTCCCCCTCGAAAATCGTGGACGAGAGCGGCCGGCTTCAACCGTATCGCGATCGGTACAATGCAACGGCGCGCCTCTTCCATTGGACCATCGCGCTTCTGATCGCCGGTATGTTCCTTACGGATTGGATGCGAGGAGCTGCCGAGCGCGGATCGTCGGGCAGAGTCTGGTGGCTTTCTGCGCATGAATCACTAGGACTTCTCGTCCTCATTCTATCCATCGTCCGGCTCGGCTGGCGGCTCGCCCATCCGGCTCCCGCGGTTCGCGGGTCGCCTCTGGTGAGAAAGGCAGCCGAAGCCGGCCATGTGTTGCTTTATCTGGCGACCCTCGGCCTGCCACTGGCTGGTATTGGCCGGGCGATGTCGGGAGGAGGAGATGTCGTGTTTTTCGGCCTCGTCATTCCCTCCATGACGGGCCGCAACAGCCTGCTTTCGACCATCACGCACTTCGTGCATGGCGGCTTGGTGATGAACCTGCTGCTGGCATTGATCGCAGGCCACGTGATCGCGGCGCTCTGGCATCAGTTTCTTCGAAAGGATGGCACGCTTCAACGCATGCTTTAGGCAGAAGGTCCGATAGTTGGGGCCTCTCCCTTGCTCGTCGGGAGGTTGGTCATCGCCGCCAACGCGGCGGCGGACGCTGGACAAGTGTCATTCGCTGAAGATGTCGACAATACGCAATTCTGATCTGGAGGGGACACCGAACAAGGTCGCAAGCCGACTGGAAATGTCGATGATCGAGTTGCGTCATATCCGATATTTCGTCGCTGCATCCGAGCATGGCAGCTTCCGAAAGGCAGCTCACGCGCTCGGTATCCGGGAATCGGCCGTCAGCAGGCGCATACGCGATCTTGAGGACGAACTCGGCGCCTCACTTTTTCATCGGCACAATGGCGGTGTGAGCCTTACGCAAGCGGGCCAGCACTTTCTACTTCGAGCGCGCAAAGCGCTTAGGCAAATCGGCGAAGGGGCACGAGACGTTGCCGCCATCGGGCGTTGCGAGGACGGACGCGTCAAGATCGGCATCTTCTCCTCACTCGCTTCGGGCTTCCTCTCCGATCTGCTTCGAGTTTACGATCAAAACCATGCAGGCGTGCGAATCGAATTCGTCGATGGCAATCCCGCAGAACACGTCTCCGCCATCCGCCAACTACGTCTCGATGTAGCCTTTATTACGGGGACATCCGGCTGGTCGGAGTGCGAGACCGATCATTTATGGTCTGAACGGGTCTTTGCCGTACTCCCTGGCAGCCATCCTCTCGCCGACAAAGTCGAGTTGGACTGGTCCGATCTCGCTGGCGAGACCTTTATCGTCAGCGATACCGCACCCGGACCGGAGATTCACGACTATCTTGTGCAACGTCTCGCTGATCTGGGCTATCACCCTGAAGTTCATCCTCAGCATGTTGGGCGCGACAATCTTTTATCGCTCGTAGCGGTTGGCCGCAGACTGACGTTAACCAGCGAAGCAACGACAGTCACCCATCTGCCGGGTATCGTCTATCGCCCCATTACAAAGGAAATATTGCCATTCAGCGCCGTGTGGTCGCCAAGGAATGACAATCCAGCTTGCCGTCGGCTTTTGAGTCTTGCGCGCTCTATGGCCCGATCGAGCAAGGTGGTCTAGATCAATCCTTTCCTTCGGAATTAGCGCGCAAGCGCGAGCAGCGATCTTGCCCACGCAATGGCGAAGCGGTCTACCGTGGTGCGCGGGCCCAAGGGGAGAGAGTGACGTCGTGCTGCTGACTGACACTGACCAGTGCGATCGCGGCCACCCGCACCAACCTCCCATCGCGACCGCAGGGATGGCTCAGATCGTTACCGTTTCATTGTGTCTGGCACGTCAGTGTAGAAACACCCATCGTACGGTTTGACCAAGAAAACCGAAGACCAACGCCTCATCCCAGTAGCTCAGGGTCCCGATTCTAAACCGCTCGTGGCTCGCGATGGCCAATACACAGCTGATAGCTGCACTCATGAACAACATCATCGCAAGCGCGTTTCCGAAGCCCCAAGGCAAGTGGCTTTGGGCGACAGCAAACATCAGAATTATATACACCTTAAGAAGAAAACGACGTGCGACATAGCGCGAGTCGGAGCCCAGCTTTGACACGCGCATGTTCGGAGCATTCAATGGCGGCATCTGTCTCGAAGTAGGAAGCCCTCGCGATTCGGGCTGACGGTTAGCATTCAGATTACGCGTCCTCGATGAGGCAGTTCGGAATAGGTATTGCGATAGATGCAGCGCCAATCGGGCAAGAAAAATTGCTCCTGCGCGGCGAAGCCAGAGCGTAACTTTCAAAAGTCTCAAAGACAATAAATAGAGCAGCCGCCGGAGGCGTTGGCTCCGCTTGACGAGGATCGTCCAAATACCCACGACCAACCTCAGATTAACAGAAAATCCGAACACCCGGCCGCGTAAACCTGTGTGCTCCTTCTCCCAAACATAAAGAGCGGGACAATCAGCAGATAGATACCGCTGAAGTCCCAGAAATATACGATGGTATATAGGACTTTTGATTTCGAACATCAGGACGACCCTGCAAGGCACTGTCACCCCAAGAATGGCAGTGATATGCAGCCAACGTCATCTAGCGGACAGAGTCCGCTACCGACGCATGAGGATCAACGAGCAATGCCAAGCGACAGTAGTCGAGAAAGCGCGCCGCTCGGGTCGTTCGGACGAGTCTGAAAGCTGTCAGTCTCGCCTGTGATGGCCCAAGCGGCCGGTCACGGAGGTGAGACATGAATATTCAGTTTTTTACCATGCCAGGTTCGCGTCACGGTTCTCGCGCTGCCTTGCCGAGGAACAATCGCGCGTTCTCTGATCAGCGGCGCCGGGATAATCGACCTTCCACGAAACCTGTCTCTGTGAACCGGATTCGAATGGTTGCGGTATGGCGCGTCAATGATGAAACCGGGCGGCTCGAATGCACATGGATGCCTGACGATGAGGCAGACAGTAGGGATGACTTGCGCCGGATGATTAAGCGTCTCTGGCTCTTTCTTGCTGTCTACCAGCAAGGTAGCATTGCGGCGTGAGATGAGTATGATGGATAATATCACGCTGCACGCGGCTTTCAGTGTTGCGATGATGCCGTTCCCTCATGGTCCCTGGGAGCTCAGCTCCATCCGTGGCGCCAATTCGTGTTGCCATCGGATCGCGCGGTTGCGCGAGAGTGCGCCCCCTCCATCTTGAACGACGACTACGCTGATCAAGAGCGCTCGGAACGCTGAGCGTCGTGAATGTCCGCCGTCAGCGCCCTTG
>NZ_DDOP01000032.1:24807-25435 GCF_002341725.1 Bradyrhizobium sp. UBA2491 | reverse complement strand
CCGCGAACGTGGCGCTGGTCTGGTCCTGGCTCTAGGCTCTCGGCTTCAGTCAAACTCCTGACGTGGCGACCCACGGCGAAAACGCCGGGGCCGCGCGACGCCGGTGACAATTGACGGCCCCTCCATTCCTTCCCCCAATGCCGCCAGAACAAGCGCACGCTGCGCCCGGCGCAGGCGAGCCGCCATCGGGTGGAGCTGACATGATCGAGATGCTGATGGAACGGGTCAACGGCGACCCCGGCCTGGTGCGACGCGGCCGCTATCTGACCACGACCTTCCTGCTCGAGATCGGCAAGACCGCCTGGCTGATCGCGATCCATGAGGGCCGGATCGTCGCGGTGACCAAGGGTCCATTCGTGATGCCGTCATCGGCGTTCGCGTTGCGCACCTCGGACGAGGAGTGGGACAAGTTCTGCGAGCGGCGGCCGCCGCCGGGCTCCAACGACCTGATGGCGCTGATCAAGCGCCGTGTGCTGAAGGCCGAGGGCGAACTGCAAGTCTTCATGGCGAACCTGCGCTACTTCAAGGAGGCGCTCGGCAAGCTGCGCCGCGCGGGAGTTCACGCATGAGCGCCAGATTCGAACCGATCGTCGGCCGCTACATGCATCTCGAACTGTCGGGCCGGCCG
>NZ_DDOP01000032.1:11139-24599 GCF_002341725.1 Bradyrhizobium sp. UBA2491 | reverse complement strand
TCGAACTGTCGGGCCGGCCGCACCGCATCTATGTCGAGGAGGCCGGCGAGGGCACGCCGCTGCTCTGTCTGCACACCGCGGGCGCCGACGGGCGACAGTATCGCGGCCTGATGAACGATATCAGTGTCACCCGCAACCATCGCGTCATCGCCTTCGACATGCCCTGGCACGGCAAGTCGTCGCCGCCGCAAGGTTGGCACGACGAGGAGTACCAGCTCACCTCGGCGCAATACACGGCGATGATCCTCTCCGTGATAGATGCGCTCGAGCTCGACAAGCCGATCGTGATCGGCTGCTCGATCGGCGGTCGGATCGCGCTGCATCTGGCGCTCGAGCATCCAGAACGTTTCCGCGCCATCATCGGCCTGCAAGCCGGTGCGCATGTCGATCCCTATTACGACCTGAACTTCCTGCACCGGCCGGACGTCCATGGCGGCGAGGTTGCGGCGGCGATCGTCTCGGGGCTGGTCGGGCCGGACGCGCCGGACAGTGAGCGGTGGGAAACGCTTTGGCACTACATGCAAGGCGGCCCCGGCGTGTTCAAGGGCGATCTCTATTTCTACAAGATCGACGGCGACATCCGCGCCCGCGTCGCCGAGATCGATACCAGGCGCTGCCCGCTGTTCCTGCTGTCAGGTGAATACGACTACTCCTGCACGCCGGAAGAGACGTTGGCGGTGGCGAGCAGCATCGCCGGTTGCGAGGCCACCATCATGAAGGGCCTCGGCCATTTTCCGATGAGCGAGAATCCAGGCGAGTTTCTCAAACACCTGCTGCCGGTGCTGGAGAAGATCGGGGCGGCATGATGCGACGGCTCGCGGCCCAAGCAAGCCGGGCATGACACGATCGGGGAGTGAGCCGTCTATTTGCCCGAGCGCGGCAAATCGCTGTTGTCGCGGATCGCGGCACGGACCTTGGCCATGGTCGTCGTGCAATATTCCTCGCGCTCCTTCAGGAAGCGCTGCTGCTGCGCGCGGAAGCTGGCAACCCGCTCCCTCACTTCGGATCCGAAGTCGCCGCGGATATCGAGCTTGGCGAACTGCGGAAGCTGAGCCGGCGGCGGCGGGACCTCGACGACGGTCACCGTCAAGGGCGGCGGCGCCGGCGGCAGGCCCTCGATCACGGTGGGTACCGGAAGCGAGGGAGGCGTGACCATCCTTGGGGTCTCGGCGGCAGGCTTGATCCCCGACACCGGCCTTGTTTCCAAAGTGGTCCTGGCTTCGGTCTCGGCCGTCGGGATCGTCGGCTGCGCGGGGCCCGGCTGGGGTGCCGCGGCCGATGGGGCGGTGGTTTGTTGAGCGGGCGTCTGGGCAGACGTCGGCGCCCCGGCGTCAGGCAGCCTGCCCTTCACCGACTGAACGAAAGCCATTGTCTGCGCGATCAGGAGATCGCGTTCCTTCATCCACTTCATGGCGCACCCTAAGCGCGCGGATTCCAGCAAAGCAACTCCGCGGAATCAAGCATCGGCCATCATGATGGTTGACGAAGACGCCTGTTTCGCAGGCGCGGTGACATAATTGTGACACGTAGTGGCCGCGAAGGCGGTCAGCGTTGGCCAGGATTGGTGTTTGGGACGAACGGGGTACCGACGATACGGATCGGTATTTGATCGTCCGCTGGCGCCCGATTCGTGACCGGCCGGGACATGGCGCTTGCCGGCGCGGACACCGGATCCAGCAGCGCGACGATCCCGGCGGCGGCCACGCTCAGCAGCGTAGCGGCGCCCAGAAGCGCGATATTGCGGTCGGCCTCGCGTGTCCTCATGCGAAAGGAAATGCGTGAGGGCGCATCATGTTCCGGACAAATCCTCACGCGTTTTCGCGCGGTCTTGGCGGCGCGCTGAAAGTCCGCGTTGGAATCAGACCCGAAGGCACCCAGGGCAGGTGCCAAGTGAGCCAGGCATCGCAGCGATCGGAGCGGGCGAGGGTTCTCAGCCCGGCAAGGCCGTCGCTTCCGCGATGGTTGGTGCGGTGACGCCGGCCTCGATCATGTCGGCGTAGCGGCCATACTCCTCGGCCATTTCAAGCAGCTTCTCGCGCACCATCGCGTCGGTGACCTGACGGGCCAGCCGTCGCGCCTGATCGGACTGGAAGCGGTAATGTGCTGTGTCGGACATGGTGGCTCCTTACACATGGGTAAGGGCCATCGGGCAAAGGTTCACTGTAGGATCTGCGAGCGATCACCCAGCGCGGCCGGGACGCCGTCCCCCGCCTTGTCTTCGCGGACCTCGACCTCGAACCAGCCCATCTCCTTCAGCTCGCGCGCCTTCTTCTCGGCCGCGTCTTCATTGTCGCGCTTCAGCACGATTTGGCTGGTGCCATCACGGGCAAGGATCAAATAGGTCATTGGCAGAGTCCCATCCCGCATTCTGCATAGTCCGTTTTGGCCTGCAAGGACAGAAACAAGACGCAGGATGGGTGATCCTACGGGCATCTCCCCACGATTCCTGCCAAGATTCTCTGCGGAGATTTCTGTCGAGGTGCGGGGCGCGCATCCGCGACGGCCCGGGTCTGTGCGGAGAGGCTCGCCTGCAAAATAGTTAACGCGAGTTGACAGAATGTCGCACCCGCGTAATATTAATTGAATTAAATGGAGGGGTTTAAAGCGCGTCAAATCCTCTCACGCAAATATTTTAAATGGGGAGTACAATGAAAAATACGTTTCTGATCGTCGGCGTTGCTGCTCTGTTTTCGACCGCGGTATCGGTCGCCGCGAAGGCCGATCCCGTGACCGGCACGCTGAGTGCCACCTACTACGAAGTCCTCAACAACGGGTCCGGTGCGCCCGATTTCGGCGGCTCGGGCACGCCGAATGTCGCGATCGGCAGCGGGTTGGTGAACGACCGGCCGGTCGTCAGCACGTCCAGCCCGGGCGTGTCGATGTATGATCATTCCACCGGCCAGTTGCTGTGGTGGACACCGTCGGCAACGGTCATCCAGACCGGCACCGGCACGGTCTCGCTGCCTTACAGCAGCACGATGTACGCCCCGAACAGCACCGGCACCAACGATGCCGCCGCATTTGAAACCGCGGTGCTGAAGGGCACGTTCTCGCTGTCGTCAGCCGGAACGGTCCACTTCACGGTCGGCTCGGACGACGACGCCTTCGTCTACCTGAACGGCGTCCTGATCGGACAGAATCCCGGCATTCACGCGATCACCGACGTCACGTTCGCGGGCAACGCAAACGCCGGCGTGAATACGCTGGAAATCTTCTACGCCGATCGTGAACGGACCGGCGCGCAGCTCGACGTCAGCGCCGACGTGGCACTGACGGCTGCCGTTCCGGAGCCGTCGACCTGGGCGATGATGATCCTCGGGTTCTTCGGCGTCGGCTCGCTGGCCTATCGCCGAAACCGCAAGCCGCAAGTGCTCGCCTAGAGCATCATCCGCGCATTGAAAAAGCCCGGCTCAAGCCGGGCTTTTTTTCGTCCTGGTGACCGACGATCCTGTCGCTGGCGGGTGCCCGCTGGGGCGAGGCGCAGCGGAGAAGCCGAAGGCTGGTGCCGGCTGAGGGGATTGAACCCCCGACCTTCAGTTTACAAAACTGCTGCTCTACCGCTGAGCTAAGCCGGCGAAAGGGGAATGATTTGCGGGCTCGCATAGCAGACTTGGCGGGCCAGAGCCAGAACCAGAAGAAGCCCGGACCGCGCAAGGTTCGCATCGATCGCGCTGCGCCAGGCAGCAGAAAGGCGGCCTGAAGGCCGCCTTCTCGCCGTCAGCGCTGTGCGTCGGCTACTGGCAGGGGTGCCGGAGGCCGTCGCTGCCGCGGAACCAGGTGCCGGGGGTGCAGACAAATCCGTTCTGCCGCGCATATTCCTCGCCGCCGATCGGGCTGCGGGCGTATTCGGGGCCGCCGAACGGCGCGGTGGCGATGGCGGCCGCTGTTCCAACCGCGCCGCCGACCACGCCGGCCGCGGCGTCGACCGGCGCGAACGGGCCGGGGTCATAGCGGTTGTAGCTGTCCTGCCAGTCGCGGTCGCGCCGCGTGGTGCGGTGGTGATAGGTGGTTGCGGTGGCGTCTGGTGCCATCGTCTGGCATCGGGCATCCGGATAGGCATTCGAGCAGCGCGCGGCGGAGCCGATGGTCTGTTGCGCCATCGCCGGGGTGGCGAGCGCCGAAGCGAGCAGGGCTGCTGCGCCGAGCATCTTGAGCCGTGTCATGCGAAGTCTCCTCTCGTCGTGGTGAGAAGCTAATCTCGCGATCCGGCGCGTGTTCCTGCGCGGCCTTGCCTCGCGATCAAACCGGTGTGAAGTTCCGCCGGGGTCCGCGCATGACGCGTTCCGGATCATGGCGCTTTTGATGGGAATGGCATGCACACACGCGACATCGACTACGCCGGCGGCGACGCCGATCTGCGCGGTTATCTGGCCGTCAGCGACACGGGCGCAAGACGTCCCGGCGTGCTGGTCTTCCACGAGGGGCTCGGGCTCGGCGATTTCGCGATGGAGCGGGCGCGCAGACTTGCCGGGCATGGCTATGTCGCGCTGGCGGCCGACATGTTCGGCGATCGGCAGCAGGCCGCCAACCTCGATCAGGCGATGACGCTGATTGGCGGCTTGCGGACAAATCCCGCCAGGCTTCGCGCGCGGGCCCGCGCGGCGCTCGCGACACTCACCGCGCTGCCCGAGGTCGATGCCACGAGATGCGCGGCGATCGGTTTCTGCTTCGGCGGCACCGTCGCGCTCGAGCTTGCGCGCGACGGCGCCGACCTCAAGGCCGTCGTCAGCTTCCACGGCGTGCTCTCGACCACGCAGCCGGCAGCGGCCGGTGCGGTGAGGGCGAGCGTGCTGGTGCTGACCGGGGCCGACGACCCGCTGGCGCCGCCCGAACAGGTCGCAGCCTTCGAGAACGAGATGCGCGCCGGCAAGGTCGCCGACTGGCAGGTGACCAGCTACGGCAATTTGCTGCACGGCTTCACCAACCCGTCCGCCGACGGCTCGATCATGAGCTCGGCGCTTTACGACGCGCGGGCCGACCGCCGCTCCTGGGCGGCGATGCAGGGCCTGTTCGACGAGGTGCTGGCCTGACGATCCCTGAGGACGCAGCTGTTAACGATGTCTGAGCCGGCGCGGCCGCATTGACCGGATGCCGATGCTTACGCATTAGGCTTACCGGCAGTTTGGCCCGCGGCCTTAACCCTTCCGCCAAGGCATTGGACTAGGCTGAGCCTGGAACAATTCGGGACGCTGGGTGAACATGCGCGGACGACTGGCGCTGGTGATATTGGCTGCGATGACCTCGGCGGCGTCGGCCGGCGGCGGCTTCGACATCGTCGTGCCCTCGCGGCCCGGCGTGCCGATCATCATCAACGGCGTCGATGCCTCCTACGCCGTGGTCGAAGGCGCGATGGGGCTTGCCCGCAACGAGTCGCTGGTGCCGACCGTCTATGGCGGCCGCCCGATCGATCCCCAGCCGAATGTCGGCCATTATTATCCGAGCCTCGGCCGCATGCCGGGCTATGGCCGGCTCGAGATCGAGCCGCCGGCCAATCGCAGCCTGCCCAAGCCGGCCGAAAGCTACCATCAATCCTGGTCGGCGCGGTCTACGCCGCTGCCGGCGCAGTCCAACGAGCCGGTCGATCCGCCGCCGGTGATCTACGCGCCGCAGTTCAACGGACCGCAGCCGCTCCCCGGGGCGATGCCGCGGCCACCGCGTCCGAGAGGCCCTTAGAACCAACTGTCCAATCAAGAGCCCCTCAACCGGGGGCGCTGAATAGCCATCAAGAGCTACGCGACGAACAGAGAGCATCAGGAGAGAGTAATGCGTCAAATGATCAAAGGACTGATTGCGGCGGTGGCCGTCATGCTGACCGCGCCCGCGATGGCGTGCGGTTTCAACCCCTGCGGTGCGCCGGTCTACGCCGCGCCTGCCGTGACCTATGGCTGTGGCGGCTGCGGCGGCTACGGCTACGGTTATGGCTATGCCGGATACGGCGCCGTCGAACGCCTGCCTGACCCGGATGCGGCCTATCCCAACGCGACCCAGCAGTACTATTACGTCAACCAGGGACCGACCTACAGCGGTCCGGGCAACTGGGCGCCGCGTCCGTACTACCGCGAAGGCTATGGCCGCCCCTATTACGGCTATCGCCACTATGGCTACCGCCACTACGGCTATCGCCACTCCTACCGGCCCTACCGTGCGCACTACGGCTATCGCTACGGCTACGCGCATCGCGCGCCGGTCTATCACTACGGCCACCGCGTGCTGCGCCGCTATTACTGATCTCGACCGATCCGTCGAAACATCAGCGCCCGTTCGCGTCACGCGAGCGGGCGTTTCTCTTTGGCGATCGGTGAGGAGATCTATGCGGCTGCGCGATGCGGCATGCGGGCGATCACCTTGATCTCGAAATCGAAGCCGGCGAGCCAATTCACGCCCACCGCGGTCCAGTTGGGGAAGGGCGGCGTGGCGAACATCTCATTCTTGACTGCCGCGACGGTCTTGAACTGATTTTCGGGATCGGTGTGGAACGTGGTGAGATCGACGATGTCGTCGAAGCTGCAATCCGCCGCGTGAAGCGTTGCGCGAAGGTTGTCGAATGCCTGCCGGACCTGACGCTCGAAATCAGGCTCGGGAGAGCCATCGAGACGGCTGCCGACCTGACCGGAGACGAAGACGAGGTCGCCCGACCGGATCGCGGCTGAATAGCCGTGGGCTTCGTAGAGGGCATGCCGGTTGGCGTTGGCCGGGAAAATCGCCTCGCGCTGCGCCATCGCTTGATCCTTTCGTTTCCGTGTGTTGGCGGTGTGGATGCGCAGCCCGCCGATACGTCCTTCGCGTGCCGCCGCTATCGCATTTGATATACGCCGCGTATGCCAGTACATTAGTTGGCATACGGAGCGTATGTCAATCCATATACGTTGCGTATGTGAATTCGATGAGGGTGACCGGTGGCGGCAAAGCGACGCATCGAGACGATGGAAGAGAACCGCGCCAAGCTGATCGCGGCTGCGCGAAAGGCCTTTGCCAGGGATGGCTATGCCGAAGCCTCGATGGATGAATTGACCGCTTCGGTCGGTCTGACGCGGGGCGCGCTCTATCATAATTTCGCGGACAAGCGCGGGCTGCTGTCGGCGGTGGTGAACGTGATCGACGGCGAAATGGCGGCGCGCGCGCAGGCGATCGGCGCCCGCGCAGGAGGCGACTGGCAGGGGCTGCTGGCGGAAGGGGTGGCCTATATCGAGATGGCGCTCGATCCCGAGGTCCAGCGCATCGTGCTGCTCGATGGCCCAGCGGTGCTCGGGGATCCGTCGCAATGGCCCAGCCAGAGCCACTGCCTGCAAGTGACGAAGCAGACGGTCGAACGGTTGATCTCGCGGGGCATCCTCAAGCCGATCGACGCCGAAGCAGCCGCGCGACTGTTGAATGGCGCGGCACTCAATGCCGCGCTCTGGGTCGCGGCCAGCAACAATCCCAAAGCCGTCTTGCCGAAGGCCGTGGACGCCTTCACGCACCTTGCCTCGGGGCTGCTTGCGGGTCCGCTCGCTCCTGGTGCTCGCACGCGGAAGAAGTGAGATGCCGCGAACCAGAGCGTTTTCGAGCGAAGTGGAGACCGGTTCGCGTGAAGAAAACGCGAAGACAACAACCTGGAGCCCCGTTCCGATTCCATCGGAACGGGAAAGGCTCTAGCCCATCAGCCCAAGCCGGCTGGCGCCGATGTAGAGTGCGAGCACGGCGGCGTTCGACACATTCAGGCTCTTGATCTCGCCGGGCATGTCGAGGCGGGCGACGACGCGGCAGGTCTCGCGCGTCAACTGCCGCAGGCCCTTGCCCTCGGCGCCGAGCACCAGCGCGAGCGGCTGTTGCAGCGGAACCTTGCCGAGGTCCTCGCTGCCCTCGCTGTCGAGGCCGACGGTCTGGAAGCCGTGCTCGTTCAGCTCGTTCAGCGCGCGCGCCAGGTTTTGCACCGTGACCATCGGGACCAGCTCGAGCGCGCCGGAGGCGGCCTTCGCCAACACGCCGGTCGCCTCCGGGCTGTGCCGCGCGGTGGTGACGATCGCCTTCACCGCGAACGCCGCCGCCGAGCGCAGGATGGCACCGACATTGTGCGGGTCGGTGATCTGGTCGAGCACCAGCACGATGCCCTCCAGCGCCAGCGTGTCGATGCCGGGCGAGGGCAGGGGATCGGCCTCCGCCAACAGGCCCTGATGCACGGCATCGGGGGTGAGGCGGCGGTCGATGTCGCTGGGGCGGACGATCTCCGGGGCGACCCGGGTCGCGATATTCTCCTCGGCGAGCCGCTTGGCGGCGTTCTCGGTGAGGTAAAGCTTGCGGATCTGGCGCTCCGGGTTGGCCAATGCCGCCGCCACCGTGTGCCAGCCGTACAGAATCACCGGTCCGTCGGAACCGGATTCGCGCTCCCGCCGGGCCTGCGGGCGGCCGAATTTCGGCCCTTTCTGGAAGGGTTTACCGCCCTTGCCTCGGAAATTGGGTCTGCGGTCGCGATCGCTCATGGGAGGCTTGTGTCACGGGTGTCGAATATTGGCAATTTAACCGGCAAATAGGCGCCTGGCTTGGTTGACTTTGGGGACCGCCTTCGCCCATAAACGCGCCCGACCGCGCACCCGCTTCGGGTCGGCCGGTTATCAGCGTCATCTCGATGACCGGTCCGCCGCCACTCGCGCGGCTGGTTCGACGCTGTTGGACGGGGGAGTGTCCCGAGTGGCAAAGGGAGCTGACTGTAAATCAGCCGCCTCATGGCTTCGCAGGTTCGAGTCCTGCCTCCCCCACCAGCCTTCGCTCGCTTCGCGAGCTACGGCTAGGCAGGCCAGCAAGACTCCATCGTAGCGAAATGAGCGAGGGCTGCCGCGCCGAAGCCTGGAGGGCGCAGGCGGGCTGGATTGATGCCACTGGCCCGTTAGGCGAAGCGTGTCGCCACTTCCACGAACGTTGGCTCGGCAAGCCAGCCAAGCTGCATCAAAAACGAAATGAGCGAGAGTGGGCTCTGTCGTCGGCAATCACGCACGGCCGTGCTCCTGCGCAAGTTCGCGTGATCGTCGGCCTTCACGATGCTGCCTCTGGTTGCGATGCCAAACTTCCGCAACAATCCGCGACTGGGATATCGACGTTCTCCCTGACGCGGTAAGGGCAATCGCATATGGCAGCGAGCGGCTTTGCTGTCTCCACATTCGTCATGGCCGGGCTTGTCCCGGCCATCCACGTCGTTCTCACGCGGAGACTAAGACGTGGATGCCCGGCAACAAGGCCGGGCATGACGGACTTTGTGGGGAAATCGAGCGCATATGCGATAGCCCTCCCTGACGCGGGAGGTGCTCGCGAAGTCTCGTGGAGGTCTGGAATGCGCGTTGTCTCAGCGATCGCATGTGGAATCCTGTCGTTGCTTGCAGCCTCTTCGGTGCAGGCCGAGGTCACGTTCAATACGGCGTCGCCTGTCCCGCCGCGCGGATTGATGGACATCACTGTGACGCTCAAGAGCGTTGCCGTGCCTCCTGCGTCAGTGCAGGGGGGCGACCGTGAAACGGCCCTGAACGAGATCAGGCGGGATCTCTACCAGGAGGCCAAGGACCAGTGCCCGATCCTCGCGAAGGTGTATGACGCGAGCTGCCGAGTGACGTCCGTCAACATTTTCAGATTGCAGTCGATGCAGAAGGATGGCCCGCCCAGCTTTTCGATAACCGGGACGGCCAAATACGAACTGAAGACGAGCGACGGCGACACCAAGCAGTGATCCGGCACGGCTGGCCGCAGCCGCTACCCGACCTTCACTCCATCCTCCCGAACATCTCCACCAGCGTCTCGCGCAGCCAGCGCTGCGCCGGGACGGTGTCGTTGCGCTGGTGCCAGAACAGGCTGACGACGCGCGGCGGCGCCGGCAGCGGCACCGGCACGGCGTGCAGATGCGGCGCGTGGCGCGATTGCGCGCTGAGATCGCGCGGCAGCACCGCGATCAGGTCGGACTGCCGGACGATCTCGTAGGCGGCGTTGTAATGGTTGACGGTCGCGACCAGGTTGCGCGACAGCCCGCGCGAGGCGAGGAACTGATCGTAGGTCGGCAGCGTCCGCCCGGCGAGGCTGACATCGACATGCCCGGCGTTGAGGAAGCCGCGCGTGCTCAGCCGCTTCTGCCTGGCCAGCGGATGATCCTTCCGCATCATGCAGGCATATTCGACGGTCCACAGCGAGCGTGAGCGGATCGCGGCCGGCGGATGCTGCGCCTCGTTGACATAGACGCTCAGCACGCAATCGACCCGGTTGTCCTCGAGCCGGTCGCCGATCTCCAGGATGGTGTTGGGCATGGTGTGGATGCGCACCGACGGCGCCACCTCGCTGAACCGGATCAGCAGCCGCGGCATCACCAGCGAGGCGACGTAGTCCGACATCGACAGGCTGAACTCGGCCTGGGCGCGCCGCGGATCGAACGCGTCCTCGTCGAGCGCGTGGCGCACGTTCTCCAGCGCATCGCCGATCGGCTCCCACAATGCCACCGCACGCTGTGTCGGGCGGATCCCGGTGGCCGTGCGCACGAACAGGGGATCGCCGAGCGCGTCGCGCAGGCGGGCGAGCGCGTTGCTGACCGCGGGCTGGGTCATCGTCAGCGCGCTCGCCGCGCGGGTGACGCTGCCCTCGGTCATCAGCGCCTCGAAGACTTTCAGGAGGTTGAGGTCGAGGGTGCGGAAGGACACGGGCGATATTCACAATGGTGATGTACTAGATAACAATTATAAATTATTCCGATAATCATGATTTGTCTATCATTGCCGCCAATGACCCCGCGGCGCGTGCCGAACCGCGGGGCGCGGAGGGGGATTTCATGTCCATGATCTCGGCGCGCATCGAGCGCCTGCCGTTCGCGCGTTTCCATGTGCACCTGCTGCTGATGGGCGGGCTGGGCTATCTGTTCGACGCGATGGATGCCGCGGTGCTGGCGTTCATCCTCCCGGTGCTGCGCACCGCCTGGAGCCTGACCAATGTCGAGACCGGCGTGCTCGGCAGCAGCACCTTCGTCGGTTATCTGTTTGGCGCGCTGCTGGCGGGGACGCTGGGCGACTTGATCGGCCGCCGCGCGGTGATGATGTCGGCGCTGGCGCTGTATTGCGCGGCCTCGCTGGTCAGCGCGGCGGTCGATAGCTGGCCGGCGTTCTTCGCCGCGCGCGTCGTCGCCGGCATGGGCACCGGCGCGGAGAGCGCGATCATCGCGCCTTACCTCGCGGAATTCGTGGCGCGGCGTTACCGCGGCGCCTTCACCGGCGCGCTCGCCGGCTTCTTCTCGTTCGGCTTCGTCGCCGCTGCCTTGCTCGGCTATTTCATCGTGCCGGCCTATGAGAATGGCTGGCGCATCGTGCTCGTCATCACCGCCGTGCCGGTCGTGATGCTGCTGTGGTGGCGCCGCTCGCTGCCGGAATCGCCGCGCTGGCTGGAAAGCCGGGGCAGGGAAACGGAAGCCAGCGCGGTGCTCGACAGGATCGAGGCGAGCTTTGCGCGCGAGGGCCGGGTGCTGCCGGCTCCGGTCGCCGAGCCGGCGCTGCCTGCTGTCTCGTCGGGAACGCTGCTCGGCAATTTTGCCGCGCTGCTGGCCGGCCGCCAGGCCCGCATCACCACCATGACCTGGATCATGTGGCTGTCGATCACCTTCAGCTACTACTCTTTCTTCGTCTGGATTCCCGGCCTCCTGGTGCAGAACGGCATGAGCATCACCAAGAGCTTCGGCTATTCGCTGGCGATGTATTGCGCGCAGGTGCCCGGCTATTTCACCGCCGCTTTCTTCAACGAGCGGATCGGACGGCAGGCGACGATCGCGTCCTACATGCTGCTCGGCGGCGTCAGCGCGCTCGGGCTCGCTTTTGCCAAGAGCGATGGTGAGATCATGACGGCGGGGTTGCTGCTGTCGTTCTTCATGAACGGCACCTATGCCGGCGTCTATGCCTACACCGCCGAGGTGTTTCCGACCGCGATCCGCACCACCGGAGCCGGGCTCGCATCTGCGATCGGGCGGATCGGCGCCATCGCGGCCCCGATCCTGGTCGGCTATCTCTATCCGAATTTCGGCTTTGCCGGCGTGTTCGGCGTCACCACGTCCGTGCTGCTGATCGGCGCACTCACTGTCGTGCTGATGGGCGTGCCGACGCGGGGCCGATCGCTGGAAGAAATCGCAAGCAAGACCGCGTGACCACGGCAGCGTCCTGACAGGAGACTCTCATGCCAACCACCCTCTTCAAGAATGCCGCGCTGCTCGATCCGCTGCGCTCCGATCTGCTCGAAGGACACCACGTGCTGGTCGAGGATCGCTTGATCAAGGAGGTGTCTGATCGACCGATCGACGCTTCGGCCGATCGGGTCATTGATCTCAGGGGCAAGACCCTGATGCCCGGCCTGATCGACCTGCATGTGCACGCGGTCGCCGTCGAACTTGATCTCTCGCAGCAGGCGCGGATGGCCAACGTGCTGGTAACCTTGCGCTCGACCATGCTGTTGCGCGGCATGCTGAAGCGCGGCTTCACCACCGTTCGCGATGCCGGCGGCGCCGGCTATGCGCTGAAGCAGGCGATCGATACCGGCCTGACCGATGGTCCGCGGCTGTTCGTCTCAGGCCGCGCGCTGAGCCAGACCGGCGGCCATGGCGACGGGCGGGCGCGTTCGGACTATCTGGCCGACCCGACCTGCTCCTGCTGCGTGCGGGTCGGCGCGATCGCGCGCGTCGTCGACGGCGTCGATGCGGTGCGCAAGGCGGTGCGCGAGGAGCTGCAAATGGGCGCCGACCAGATCAAGATCATGGCCTCCGGCGGCGTCGCCTCGCCGACTGATCCGATCGGCGCCTACGGCTATTCCGAGGACGAGATCCGCGCCATCGTCGCCGAAGCGAAGGCGCGGCACACCTATGTGCTGGCCCACGCTTACACCGCGGAGGCGATCGAGCGCGCGGTGCGCTGCGGCGTCCGCACCATCGAGCACGGCAACCTGGTCGATCCTCCGACCGCGCGGCTGATGGCGGAGAAGGGCGCCTACGCGGTGCCGACGCTGATCACCTACGAGGCATTGGCCAACGAGGGCGCGAAATACGGCCTGCCTGCCGCGAGCGTCGCCAAGATCGCCGACGTCCGCGACGCCGGCCTGCGCTCGCTCGCGATCTATCGCGAGGCCGGCGTCAAGATCGGGTTCGGCACCGACCTGCTCGGGCCATCACAGCGTTTGCAGAGCGACGAATTCCGGATCCGCGCCGAATTGCTCGGCCCGCAGGCGGTGATTGCGAGTGCGACCGTCGTCGGCGCCGAAGTTCTCGGCATGGAAGGCAAGCTCGGCCGCATCGCGCCGAAAGCGTTTGCCGATCTGCTGGTCGTGGACGGCAATCCGCTACGCGACGTGACGTGTCTGCTCGGCCAGGGCGAGCACATCCCGCTGGTGATGAAAGCCGGCAAGGCCGAGGTCGACAGGCTGGGCGGGTAGGATACTTCCTTCGACGAAGGCGCAAGGGAACACCGTCATGGCCGGGCTTGTCC
>NZ_DDOP01000032.1:9274-10968 GCF_002341725.1 Bradyrhizobium sp. UBA2491 | reverse complement strand
GGCCATCCACGTCTTCCTTCAAATAGCAATCAAGACGTGGATGCCCGGGACAAGCCCGGGCATGACAAGTCGGTGGGTGCAGTGATCTTCCAGCCTCACCACACCACGCGGAATCCCGCGCTGCCCTTGTAGCCGTGGTTCGCCGCGGCGTCCTGGAGGCTGGCGCGATAGGTCGCTTCGCCGAACAAGGTGTAGCGGCCATTGGCCCAGCTGTAGCTGCCGCCGCCGCCGATCGAGCCCCACAGCCGGTCGTTGGCGCTGGCGAAGCTGGTGCCGGAGACGTCGACCTTGCTGCCGTCGAGGAATTCGTAGTGCAGATTGCCGATCGCGTAGAGGTCGGAGCGGACGATGCTCGTGCCGTCATACCAGCTCTTCTGGTGATTGAGCATGAGACCGACGCGGCCGAGCAGGCTGTCGGCATTGGCGAGCGAGACCAGCGCGCCGAAGCGGTCGGCGAACCCGTCGAAATCGACCTTCGAATAGGCGAGCTGCGCCTGCGGCGTCAGCGAGAAGCCGTTGCCGATAGTGATGCGCTTGCCGCCTTCGACGCTGAACGCATAGCCGAGGCCTTCATTGCCGTGGGTCATGCTGCCGACGAGATCGGAGGTGAGATCGGCGCGGTAGAACATGGTCTGCATCTGGCCGTCGAGATAGACGCCGTTGTCGCCATACCAGGTGGCGGTGGCGCCGACGCCGGTGCCCTGGGCGCGAATCCGGCCGCTGCCGAACAGCGAGTTCACATAGGCCGTGGTCAGCCCGTATTGCAGCGTGAGCCCGACGATCAGGCGGCCATAGCTGTTCTCGAGCGCGAGTCCGTCGAGCCCGGCCTGCGCCTTGAAGTCGTCGCTGCTGGTGGTCGCGCCCGTGGTGTTCGACGGTTGCAGGCTGGATTGGCCGCCCTGGATGCGGCCCCAGAACGCCGATTGTGTCCCTGAACTGTCCGCCGTCGCCGGCGGCGCGACGCCCATGCGCGCCATCGCGTCGCTCGGGCCGCCGCCCCAGTAGCGGTTGCCGACGCGGTCCTGCAACGACGGCAGCGCGTTCATGCCGAGCAGCACCTGGGCGTAATTCTCGTAGAGCGGCACGCCGGGTTGGTAGAGCGGGCCGGCCGGCATCGGCGTCGCCGGATTGACCAGGCTGGAGCGCAGATACCAGTCGCCGTCCGACGGCGTCGAGATGCCGTTCTTCTGCAACGTGTAGCCATAGGCGCCGGCGACGATCGCCTGCTGGCCCTGGAGCGTGTAGTTGCCGGCCAGCGTAAAGCTGCCGTTCGAGGCGCCGCTGACGTCGATCAGCTTGATGCCGTCGGCGGTCTGCGCGCCGCCGCCGCCGACATTGTTGACCCGCACGGTCGAGGTGCCCGACGTGCTGCCCGCGACCAGGCGGTCGGTGGCCGAGCCGTCGCCGCCGAGCACGGTGTTGAACAGCAACGTGCCGCCATTGCCGGCATAGTTGCCGGCGACCGTCAGCGTGGTGTCGGGTGCCGTGCCAAACCTGATGGTGCCGGCATTGCCGAGCGATGCCATGGTCTGGTTGAAGCCATTGAGGTCGAAGGTGCCGCCGGCGTTGGCGACAAAGGCGGACGCGGCGCTGAACGTATTGGCCGCGCCGGCTTGCAGCGTGCCGCCCGACACCGTGGTCGTGCCGCTGTAGCTGTTGACGCCGGACAGTGCCTGGGTGCCGCCGGTGACCGC
>NZ_DDOP01000032.1:8784-9080 GCF_002341725.1 Bradyrhizobium sp. UBA2491 | reverse complement strand
CTGGGTGCCGCCGGTGACCGCGAGCCCGCCGGTGCCGCCGATCGCGCCAGCGAAAGTGTCGCTTGCGTTGGTGATGGTCAGCGCCTTGCCACCCAGCGCGACATTGCCGGTGCCGGCGAGGCTCTGGATGCTCGTGCCGGCTCCCGCGAGGCCGGAGATGTCGAACGCCGCATTCGCTACCACATGGCTTGAATTGCTGATCGACCCGGTGCCGGTCAGCGCCAGCGTGCCGGCCGAGATCGTGGTGACGCCGGCATAGGTGTTGGTGCCAGACAGCGTCTCGGTGCCGCCGGCGA
>NZ_DDOP01000032.1:0-8572 GCF_002341725.1 Bradyrhizobium sp. UBA2491 | reverse complement strand
CGCCGATCACGCCGGCGAACGTATCGTTCGCGGCGGTCAACGTCAGCGTTCTGGCGCCGAGATCGACGCTGCCGCTGCCGGACAGGCGCTGGATGCTGGTGCCTGCGCCGGACAGCCCCGCGATGGAGAACGTGCCGTTGGCGATCACCTGGCTCGATGCGGAAATGTCGCCGGTGCCGGTCAGCGTCAGCGTACCCGCTGTGATCGTGGTCGCGCCGCTGTAGGCCTGCATACCGGAGAAGGCCTGCGTGCCGCCTGTGAGTTGCACGCCGCCGGTGCCGCTGATCGTTCCGGCGAAGCTGTCGTTGGCATTGGTGATGATCAGGTCCTTGGTGCCGAGCGTGACGACGCCGGCACTGCTGCCGGCCAGGCTCTGGATGTGCACGTTGGGGTCGGTAACGATCGAAAGATCGAAGGTCGCGTTGTCGACCACGCGGCTCGAACTGGCGAGGGCATTGCCTGAGCCGGCGAGGGCGGACAGCCTGAAAGTGCCTTGCTGGATCGCCGTCTCGCCGGTGTAGCTGTTGCCGGCGCCGCCGAACGAGAAGATCCCATCCCCGGTCTTGGTCAAGCCTCCGACCCCGCTGAAGCCAACCGGGGCGAGGACGGTGAACCCGTTGGTATCGATCGTCAGTCCGCCTACGGCGATGTTGTTCTGGGCCGCCGTTCCGGCGGAGGCATTGGTGGTATTGACGCGCGCGCGGAGCGTCGCATTGTCATAGTTGATCTGACCGCGCGCATTGCTGATGGTAAAGCCAAAGCCGCCCAGCATCACCGTGGCGTTGCGCACGTTGAGCGTGCCTGTGCCCCCAACCGGTGTGCCGAGGATGACTCTGACCGTCGCGTTTAGTGTCGCGCCGTCCGTGACGTTGACGACGCCGGTGCCGGTGCTGCCGACGGTGAGCGCGCCGGTCGTCAATTGCGATCCGGTACCCGTCACCGTCAGATTTGTCGACCCACCTGCGACATCGCCCATGGAAACATTGAGATTGGACGTCAGCGTGGCGCCGTTCTGAATCGTGAGGCTGGTGGTTCCGCCAGCCACGTCGCGGATATTCATATTGCCGGTCGTGCTGGTCGCCCCGGGGTTCACGCCGAGAACGACGGTTGAACCGGCCACGATGTTGGGGTTGGTTCCGGACGTCGGCGCTGTGCCGCCGGACCAGTTCGAGCCCACCGTCCAGTCGTTATTGGTGGCGCCGGTCCAGGTCTGCGCCGCCGCCGAGCCCGCTGACAGTGCCGAGAGCGCGGCGACCGATGTGCTCAGCAACAGCAGCCGATGGAAATGTGCGCGGGCGAGGGACGACGATACCGTCGGGCGTGGATTGCATGTGGTGTCACCAAAATGTCGTGCGATCGTCGCAGCGCCGATGCATTCGCGCATGGTGCCCAGCCCCTTGTTCTTGCCGCCGCCTCGCAGGGGTGCATTTCGGCAAACCTTCGCCAGCCGCAGATGGGCGCACGCTAGGTGACTCACCGTATGCTGACAAATGAAGGTTGCCGTGCTCGCGGTGAAACGAAACGCAGTGTGTTCGTGATGCAACGTCCGCGCGTCGCAATTAATCGATCGCTAACCAGTTGAGCCGTGCCGGGCCCGTTCCTTGCGCGAGTGTGTCTGCAAAATTTCGGAATATTAGAAATATACCCGTGAGTTGCCCGACATGTCAAGGAGCCTGGTCGAACGCCGGTTGCTTTGCATGGGATTGTTTTCGATATTTTGGCAATGCGCCGTCATGCCGGGCCTTGCCCGGCCACCCGATTCATCCGATCACGTTACCGCAGGTGGCGTTGACGTCGACGTGTGGAAGCACGACATACCGCCTATCCAAAGCGCCGCTCCGGAGCCAGCCATGAATGCGCCAGCCACCATCGAATCACAGTCCGACGGCGTGGTGCGCTGGCTGACCAACGAGACGCGCGACGAGCGCTTCGTCGACAACATCTTCGCCGAACTCTGTATCCGGCTACAGCGCGCCGGCATCCCGATCAAGCGGGCGACGATGAATCTCCTGATTCAGCACCCGCAATGGCTCGGCGCCCGGATCGTCTGGAGCGACGGGATGCGCGAGGCCGAGATCACGCGGATCGACTACGAGGTGCAGCAGCGGTCGGAATATATCGGCAGTCCGGTCTACGAGATTCATCAGGGCGCCACCGAAGTCCGCGAGAACCTCGAACGCGAACCGTCGCAGGGCCGCAAGCACGCGCTCTACGACGAGATGCGGGCGCAGCGCCTGACCGACTATGTGGCGTGGCCGCTGCTGCATACGCTGGGCAAGCGTCATGTCGTGACCTTCGCGACCGATCGCTCCGGCGGTTTCGACGCCGCGCATATCGAAGGCCTGTTGAAGGTGCTGCCGGTGCTGGCGCTGGTCAGCGAAATCCGGATGAAGAACCGGCTGGCGCGGACGCTGCTCGAGACCTATGTCGGCACCCATGCCGGCGAGATGATCCTGGCCGGCGCCACCAGGCGCGGCAGCGGCACCACGGTCCGCGCCGCGATCATGATCTGCGACTTGCGGGATTTCACCCGGATCTCGGACTCCTGGCCGCGCGACGACGTCATCGATCTCCTGAACGATTATTTCGACGCGATGTCGGAGCCGATCGCGCGGCATGGCGGCGAAATCCTGAAATTCATCGGTGACGGCCTGCTCGCGATCTTCCCGCTGAGCGAGCCCAAGGCCTGCGCCAACCTGCTGCACGCGGTGTCCGAAGCGCGCGAGGCGATGGCGGCGCTGAGCGAAAAGAACAGCATGATGGGCCGGGCGCCGATGAACTACGGCATCGGCGTTCACGTCGGTGACGTGATGTACGGCAACATCGGATCGCGCAGCCGGCTCGACTTCACCGTGATCGGCCCCGCGGTGAACATGGCCTCGCGCCTCGAGGCCCTCACCAAGCAGTTGAAGAGGAACGTGCTGCTGTCGCGCGCGTTCGCCGATCTGGTCGAACAGGATTTCGCCCTCGAACATGTCGGCGAGCATGCCGTGCGCGGCTTCAGCGAGCCGATCGAGCTGTTTGCCTACACCGGTTGAGCCCGGTCGGTGAATCCCTTGGCGAGGGCGTGATAGACGCCTTCCTTGCAGATCAGGCGCGAACTCGCATGGGCGATCAGGGCCGCCGCCATCAGCGGCACGACCATGGCGTGATTGTCGGTCATCTCGGTGACGATCACGAAGGCCGTGATGGGGGCCTGCACCACACCTGCGAAATACGAGACCATGCCGAGCAGCATCATGGCCGGCAGCGGCGCGCCGTGAAACAGCGGGGCGATGTTGGAGCCGAGCCCGGCGCCTACCGCAAGCGAGGGCGCGAAGATGCCGCCCGGCATGCCGCTGATCGAGGCGAAGGTGGTCGCCAGGAATTTCCACACGCTGAAGCTTCCGGGCAATTGCGATCCGGCTTCCAGGGCGGATTTGACCTGCTGATATCCGGTGCCGTAGACCGCGCCGTCGGAGGCGATCCCGCAGATCGCCGCCGCGAAGCCGCAGATCGCGGCAAAGCCGACCGGATAGCTCTTGATCGTGCGTCCGATCGGGTTGGCAAATCCGCGCGCCATCGCGATTAGAATGCGGCTGAACAGACCGCCGGCCAGGCCTCCGGCGACGCCGCAGAGCGGCACCGCGAGCCAGTCGGCGCCGTTGCGCAGCGCCGTCGCGCTGGTGCCGAAATAAGTGTAGTTGCCCATCAGCGCGAGCGAGGTGAGACCCGCGGCGATCACCGCGCCGATGATCAGGCTGGAGGTTCGCGTCTCGAAGGCGCGGCTCATTTCCTCGATGCCGAACACGATCCCGGCCAGCGGGGTGTTGAAGGCCGCCGCGACGCCGGCGGCAGCGCCGGCAAGGATCAGGCCGGGTTGGCGCCGGGGCGAGAAGCGGCCGAGCGCGAACATGATCGAGGCGCCGATCTGGACCGTCGGTCCCTCGCGCCCGACCGAGGCGCCGCAGAGCAGGCCGAACAGGGTGAGCAGGATCTTGCCGGCCGCGATGCGCAGCGAGACGAGACTGTTGCGCGCGGTCTGGTCGGTCAGATGGCGTGCCGCGATGGCCTGCGGAATGCCGCTGCCTTGCGCGTTCTGGAAGAAGCGATTGGTCAGGTAGACCGAGAGCGCGAAGCCTATCGGCGTCAACGCCAGCGAAGCATAGCGGAAATGCGACACCAGCGCGGAGAAGGCGATCTGCGCCAAATCGGCGAGCTCGGCGAGGGCGACGGCCGCGGCTCCCACCGCGACGCCGCCGAGCAGGAAGATGGCGCGGCGCTGCCAACGCACGGAGACGATTCGGAACAGCCGCCGCTGGCGGTTGGAGGGGAAGGTCATTCTGACGGCATTCTGGTTTATGTCGTGGTCCGATACGACACGGATCGCGCCATTCCTAGCATGCGTCGACGATGGGTGAAGCCCAAGAAATCAGCAAGACTTGCCGTCGCGGGCGTCAAACTCGAGAGCCGGGATACTCGCCCTCGGCAGCGGATATTCCGCCGTCTTATCTCCGACGCTGCTGCTTTCTCGGAAACAGCCGGTCGCGGATATAGCGCGAGGTCGGCGTCAGGCGAAGTCCCCGTGGCTTATGCCAGGCGGCGCGGTCGATCTCCTTCTTGTCGCCGATCGCGAGCCTTCCCTTGGCGTTCTTGGCGATGAAGATGGCGTCGCTCATCCTGCGGCCGGAACGCTTGTTCTTGGCGGTGACTTCCTTCCAGAGACTGAGCCGGCCGAGCTTGAGCTTCGGCAGCTCCTCCTTGATCTCGCGCTTGAGGCAATCTTTCACGGTTTCGCGCGCGCGCCGGCGGCCGCCGGGGAACATCCACAGCCCGTCAGATCGGCGTCGAACCAGAAGAACCTTGCCGCGCTTGGCAGCAACCAGCTTGGAGGATTTGGCCATCTACTGCGCAATGATCGAAAACAGAATCGATCCCAGTTTAACTTGTCTAATCAAGTAGACAAGTTCTAAGAGGCATTGTTCCACAGTCATATGTCGGCAGTTTATCGGCGACGAAATTTCCCGAATGCCGGACACGTCAGATGATCCGCGGATACGGCTCCAGCAAGACGTCAAATGACAGAAGTCGTCAGCTGCGACGGACTGCCGCAACTTCGTCCTGATGCTTGCGCATGTATGCCACGATCCCTCGCTGCACCCTTTCGCGCCATTGCTCGCTCGTTCGTCCAGCATGATCGCTTTCGTGAATGACCTATCGGATGCCGGTTCCGGCGGTAGGAACTTGGCCGCGCGTGTATCTGCGAGAAAGCGCGATACGATCCGCGCTGCCGCTTGACTTCATGTTCTTGTTTTGTTCTATTTGCCTCCTACCGTGAACAGGAGCCGGCCATGGACAACCGTATCAGCGAAATTCGCAGGCAGATCAGGGCGTTGCGCGTCAGCATGATGGAAGCCGAGGCGATCATGCGGGAGCAGGTCAACCGGGATGTGGACTGTGCCTTCGTCGCCGGGGACCTGCTGAAGATGCGGCTGGTCATGAGCCGGCTGGTCGAGGAGCGCAATGTCCTGGGCGACCGTACGCCGATCATCGTGCATGCGAGCGTCGCGCCGCGCCGTCGTGTGACGGTGACCGCCTTCGTTCGCCCGGCGAAGCGTGAGCTGATCGCCGAAGCGCGTGCGTGATGACGCGCTGAGAACGCGGCGGCTGCGCGCCGAGTTGCGCGAGCTCGAGTCATCCGTGAACCAGCTCAGGCGGGCGGGGCGCGACGGAGCGTCGATGCAGCTGCTGCTGTCGCGCAAGCGCGCCGAGCTCGAGGACGTGATTTGCCGGAGGAAAGATGAGAGAGCCGCTTCGGTATTTCAACGACAGCGATAGTCACGCGCCCTGGATCAAGGCGCTTGCCGAGGTCCGGCACATGGCAGCGCGGGAAGGCTGGTGCTTTCACCATGTGCAGGCGATCATCGTTGCGATCGATCAGTATGCGGAGGCGGCGCTCGGCAACCGCGAGTTCTTCCTCAATCGGCCGCAGACCGTCGGCCCGCTCAGGCGCGGCGACGTGCCGTAGCCGTCGCCGTGCTCATGGCAGCACGTCGGCCGGATGCTTGTCGCGGTGCTCGACATATTCGACACGGGTCCGGTCCGGATGCTGCACCAGCATGTTGCGACCGGTCGGGACCGGCTTGGGGCCGTCCAGTATCGCGGCGCCGACGTGGGGGAGATGCGCGGCGAATGCGTCGATGTCGTCGACCAGAAAGGTCAGATGCGTCGCCGTGAATGGCTTCAGGCTCTGTTCGGTGCCTGCAATGAACAGGATCGAGGCGACCTGCGCGAGCCTCAGATCATACTCCGGATAGTCGAAGCGAAGGCGCGCCGTTTGGCCGATCAGGGTTTCGTGGAACGCGACGGCCTGATCGAGCTCTTCCAGCGGCAAATAACGCCGCGCCAGGATGTTGAGTATCTTCATCGCTGGGCCCTCATGTCCTCATCCGTTGCGATCCGATCTGGTCAGCCGTTGCGACAGGGCACGGCGCCGGATGCGGAGCGCCGCGATCGCACGATCGATCTGGTCGAGCTTGTCCTGCATCACGGTGGAGCAGCTCACGCGCGCCCCACGGCGGCCGCCGTCAAGCGCGCTCAGGAGATTGCGCAACTCGCGGGTCGAGAAACCCGAGGCGATCAGGTCTCTCACCCACGCAGCCCGTTCGATCTCCGACGCCGCATAGCTTCGATAGCCGTTCGACGTCCGGCGCGGCACCACCAGGCCGGCCGCTTCATAGTGCCGAAGCGCCCGGGCGCTCACGCCGAGATGACGGGCCGCTTCCTGAATCCTCATCGCGATCTCCTGCCGAGGGCTGGCCTAGCACCTTGTCATTAACGTCAATGTCAAGCGCCGGGTTGCGCGCGGCTGCGCCGGGCACCGTCGCTGCGGATCCGCCGGAGCCTCGCAGGGGCCAAATGTCCCGGCGAGCCCGAGACCGCCGGGATGGTCAATCCGCTGCCGGCGACATATCGTGACGGTCTGCGGCCGAATCTGAGGCGGAACGTTCATCTCCGGGTCATCTGTATCCGGCCATCGTCGGCGCGGCGCCCGCAAGGGCGGCGGCACATTTGCGGAGGAGGTTTCGGATGACCAGGGGCTGGCAGATTGCGGCATCGGCGCTTGCCGCGGTCGTGATGGTTGCAACGCTGGGCGCAGAGGCGAACGCGGCGCAGTGCGGCAACGGGCCGGGCGGGTTCGAAGCCTGGAAGGAGCAATTCGCCGGCGAGGCAAGGGCCAAGGGCGTCGGGGAGACCGCAATCGGCGCGTTGATGCAGGCCCATTACGCCAGCGCGACGATTGCCGCGGATCGCGGCCAGCGCAGCTTCGGCCTGTCGCTCGAGCAGTTCATGGCCAAGCGAGGATCGGCGACCATCGTGGCGCGCGGCCGTTCGCTGAAGCAGTCGCAGGCGGCGATGTTCGCCTCGATCCAGCAGCGCTATGGCGTGCCGCCGGGACCGTTGATCGCGATCTGGGGCATGGAGAGCGGTTTCGGCAGCCAGCGCGGCAACCAGAACATGCTGTCGTCGATCGCGACGCTTGCCTATGACTGCCGACGCCCGGACTTCTTCACCGACCAGCTCTACGCCGCGCTGAAGCTGATCGACCGCGGCACTTTGTCCGGGAGCACGCGCGGCTCGATGCATGGCGAGATCGGCCAGACCCAGTTCATGCCGAAGAATGTCCTCGCCTATGGCACCGGCAATCTCGATGTTGCCGCCAACGCGCTGAGCTCGACGGCTAATTTCCTGCGCGCCCATGGCTGGCGCGCCGGCGCGGGCTATCAGCCGGGAGAACCCAACTTCGCCGCGATCGAGGCGTGGAACGCGGCGCAGGTCTATCAGAAGGCGATCGCCATCATGGGGCGGCAGATCGACGGCCAATGAGCGCAGGGCCGTGAGAAGTCCGGGTTCCTTCATCCCTTGTTAACGCAACGGTGCCCAGATCGTAGGGCGAAAGGGGCGGGTGGAGACAGACTCCATGCTCAAGAACGGCACTTATGCGGCGTGGTTTCGCACGTCGCTCGCGGACGGCACCGGCATCGTGCATGTCGCCGACGGCAGGCTGTGGGGCCGCGACAGCATCATGCTCTACGACGGCACTTACGAAGTGGACGGCGAACGCTTCACGGCCGTGCTGACCACCAGGCGGCACAGCGAAGGCCATGCGACGGTGTTCGGAACCGACGATCTCGTGGTCCGCCTCGAGGGGGTCTGGAATGGCCCGATCGCGATCTGCAAGGGAAAGGCCGATGCGGTGCCCGACCTTGCCTTCGAGGTGACGCTGATGCCCAGTCATGAGGTTTCGGCCGAGCCCGACGCGAACCTGCCGACGCCGAAATTCGACCCGAGCAAGCTCCCGAAATTGCCGAAGCGCTCCAGCCGCTGAAGGCTAAAGCGCGATGAGGTGAGTTTGAATCGCCATCGCGCTTTGGATTCCTATTTTCGCATGATCCTTTCGGAAAACCGCTTCGCACTTTTCCGGATCATGTTCTAGGCATCGCCGGTGCCGGCCGTTCGCGGAAACGGCGCGCCGGGCGTGTACAGCTTGGTCGCGCGGATTTCGTAGACCGCCGATGGATTGGCCCGGCGC
>NZ_DDOP01000104.1:0-32593 GCF_002341725.1 Bradyrhizobium sp. UBA2491 | reverse complement strand
TGAACGCCGATTGACACCTCGCGCAGCTCAAGCTCGCGTTTGAGGCGGGCGCTCGGGTCTTCCTGTTCTCGAATCCCAACAACCCGACCGGCGCGGTTTATTCCAGGCGCGAGATCGGGGAGATCGTCGAGCTTGCCAGGGCATTCGACGTCACGGTCATCGCCGACCAGCTCTATTCGAGGCTTCTCTACGCCCGGGAAACATATACCCACATCCGCTCGGCAGGACTGCCCGAGGAGCAGGTGATCACCATCATGGGGCCGTCGAAGACCGAGTCATTGAGCGGTTACAGGCTTGGCATCGCATTTGGCGCTCGCTGGATCGTCGAGCGGATGGAAAAGCTGCAAGCCATCGTCTCGTTGCGCGCCGCCGGCTACAATCAAGCCGTGCTCCGAACCTGGTTCCGGGAGCCCGAGGGCTGGATGGAGCAGCGGGTTCGGCAGCATGAGGCGATCCGCGATGATCTGCTGGACATCTTCCGAGACGGCGCTCTGCCGACGCGTCGACCGCAGGCAGGCAGCTATCTCTTTCCGAAATTGCCTCCGCTTCAGGTCGGATTGCAGGACTTCGTCCGATTGCTCCGACATCAGGCTGGCATCATCGTGACACCCGGCACCGAGTTTGGTCCGTACCCGGACAGTATCAGGCTGAACTTCTCTCAGGACCACGGCGCAGCGGTCGCAGCCTGCCGCCGCATCACCGAGATGGTGAAGCGCTATCGCAAGTGACGACGGATGACCAAGCAACGGCTTCCGACACCGCAAGGGCGCTACGTTTCGGCGAGGCGTCACGGTGACTTGATCTTCGTATCGGGCATGACCCCACGAAGGAATGGAAAGCTCGTCCATGTGGGGCAGGTCGCGCCGGGTGCCGTGATCGAAAGCTATCGTGCCGCCGTCGAGCTCGCCACGCAGAACGCTCTGCAAGCTGCGGAAGCGACGTTGGGTGACGGAGAGCGGATTGCATCGGCGTTGAGCTTGACCGTCTACATCAACGCTGCTGCGGGCTATCTGCACCACGTCCAAATTGCCGACTTTGCGTCGGGGCATTTGGAAAGCTGCCTTCCCGAAAGTCCGCTTCCGGCGCGCGCCGCGGTCGGAGTGGCGTCGTTGCCGGGAGATGCTGTCGTCGAAGTTGCGCTGGTCGCCGTAGCGGCGGTCAATCCCGAGTCGCGGCGACGCTGACCGACGGCGCGCCATCAAGACCAACGGCGCGCGGGCCGAGATCCGTTCCAAAGGCAACCGCATCCAATCGCGGTGGAGCGCGACGTCTGATGTGAGCGCAGCATAGGCACTCCGTCATCCCGATCCCGCCGTTCCGAAGAGCGTCCCGCCCAAAAAATCCCCAACATAAGTTCCCCGTTTTCGCTTTGCTTTCGTTTTGGCTTGTGATCTACTCATATTCGAAAGTAAAACCGCTAAAGCGAAGGCGGTTGCCGGGGGAAGCGTTCTTTGGATCGAATTTACGACCTCGCCATCATCGGAGGCGGCGTTAATGGCTGCGGCATCGCGCGCGATGCGGCGGGCCGGGGTAACTCTGTTTTCCTTTGTGAAATGAATGACTTGGCGAGCGGGACGTCGTCCTGGTCGACCAAGCTCGTGCATGGCGGTCTGCGCTATCTCGAATATTACGAGTTTCGTTTGGTGCGCGAGGCGCTGATCGAGCGCGAGATCCTCTGGCAGATCGCACCCCACATCATCCGTCCGCTGCGTTTCGTCTTGCCGCACCATGCCGGCCTGCGCCCGGCCTGGCTGCTGCGGCTCGGCCTCTTCCTCTACGACCATATCGGCGGCCGGCATCTGCTGCCGGCGACGCGCTCGGTTGATCTGACGCGCGACGTGGTCGGCAAGCCGCTGATCCCGGGCCGCTACAGCAAGGGCTTTGAATATTCCGATTGCTTCGTCGACGACGCGCGGCTCGTCGCGCTGACCGCGCGCGATGCTGCCGACCGCGGCGCCGAGATTCGCACCCGCACCCGCGCGGTCGAGACCAGGCAGGTCGACGGAGTCTGGCATGTGACGGTCGAGGACACCACCAACGGCTCGCGCGACACCATCAAGTCGCGCGTGCTGGTCAACGCCGGCGGCCCCTGGGTCGAGCAGGTGCTGGCGTCGGGCGCCGGCGTCAACGCGCGCGCCAAGGTGCGGCTGGTGCAGGGCTCGCACATCGTGGTGCCCAAGCTCTATGACCACGACCGCGCCTACATCTTCCAGAACGCCGACGGCCGCATCATCTTCGTCATTCCCTATCAAGGCGATTTTTCGCTGATCGGCACCACCGACCGCGACTATGACGGCGATCCGGCCAAGGTGAAGGCGACGCGGGAGGAGATCGAATATCTCTGCGCCTCCGCCAGCGAGTACCTTGCCAAGCCGGTGAAGCCCGAGGATGTGGTCTGGGATTATTCCGGCGTGCGTCCGCTCTATGACGACGGCGCGAGCGAAGCCAAGGCTGCGACCCGCGACTATGTGTTCGAGCTCGATACGCCCGGCGGCGCGCCGCTGCTGTCGATCTATGGCGGCAAGATCACGACCTACCGTCGCCTCTCCGAAGAGGCGCTGGAGCGGCTCGCGCCTTATCTCAACGGCGCGAAAGCGCAGGAGGGCTGGACCGGCAAGGCGCCGCTGCCCGGCGGCGACATGGATGTTTCCGCGGTCGCGGCGCTGACCGCCGAACTGGTTCGTACCTATCCGTTCCTCGCGCAGCCCCATGCCAACCGGCTCGCGCATGCCTACGGCACGCGCGCCCGCAAAGTCCTCGGCAATGCAGCATCGGCCGAAGATCTCGGGCGCGCCTTCGGCGCCACCTTGACGGAGAGTGAAGTCCGGTACCTGATGGCGAACGAATGGGCCCGGACCGCGCAAGATGTCGTCTGGCGACGATCCAAGCTGGGCCTGCGGATGACGGCGGGTGAAATCGCCGCGCTCGAAGAGTGGATGGCCGCCAACCGCGTGTCCGGTGAACGTCCCCTCCGCGAAGCGGGAGGACGGGCATGAGCGTCACACTGCAAAACGTCACGCGGACGGTGGATGGCGTTCCGACCATCCGCGACGTGTCGCTGACGCTGGAGCGTGGCACGCTCAGCGTGCTGCTCGGACCGACGCTGTCGGGCAAGACCTCGATCATGCGGCTGCTGGCCGGCCTCGACAAGCCGACCACCGGCCGCGTGCTGGTCGACGGCAAGGACGTCACCGGCGCCGACGTGCGGCAGCGCTCGGTCGCGATGGTCTATCAGCAGTTCATCAACTATCCCTCGCTCACGGTCTACGAGAACATCGCCTCGCCGCTGCGGGTGCAGGGCAAGCCGAAGGCCGAGATCGAGAAGCGGGTGGCGGAAGCGGCCGCGCTGTTGCGGCTCGAGCCGTTTCTCAAGCGCACGCCGTTGCAGCTCTCCGGCGGCCAGCAGCAACGCACCGCGATTGCGCGCGCGCTGGTCAAGGGCGCCGACCTCGTGCTGCTCGACGAACCGCTCGCCAACCTCGACTACAAGCTGCGCGAGGAATTGCGCGCCGAGCTGCCGCGGATTTTCGAAGCCTCCGGCGCCATCTTCGTCTACGCCACCACCGAGCCGTCGGAAGCGCTGCTGCTCGGCGGCGACACCGTGTGCATGTGGGAAGGCCAGGCGCTGCAAACCGGCGCAACCCCGAAAGTCTACCGCCATCCCGACACGTTGCGCGTTGCGCAGGTGTTCTCCGATCCGCCGCTCAACATCATCGGCATCGAGAAGAAGGGCGACCGGGTGATCTATGCCGGCGGCGAGCAGGCGCCGGCGGCCGGCCTCTACGCCGGCCTGCCTGATGGCACCTACCGGATCGGCTTCCGCGCCCACCAGCTCGATGTCGGTAATGTCGCGGCCGGCCGCCACAAATTCTCCGCGACCGTGACGGTGACCGAAATCACCGGCTCGGAAAGCTTCGTCCACGTCCATGTCCACGACTCCAACTGGGTCGCGGTGCTGCACGGCGTGCACGAATATGAACCCGGGCAGGTGCTCGACGCCGCGCTCGATCCCAACGACATCTTCGTGTTCGACGCGGCCGATCGCCTCGTCGCTTCGCCCGCAACAAGTTTCTCGAAGTGAGGGAGATGCTTCATGGCCCGCATTGACCTCGTCGATCTCGCGCAGTCCTACAACGGCAATGACGCGCCGCTGGAATCCTTCGCCCTGAAGCCGGTCACCATGACTTGGCGGCAGGGCGGCGCCTATGCGCTGCTCGGGCCGTCCGGCTGCGGCAAGACCACGCTGCTCAATCTGATCTCCGGCATCGTGACGCCGTCGCGCGGACAGATCCTGTTCGACGGCAAGGACATCACGCCGCTGTCGACGCAGAAGCGCAACATCGCGCAGGTGTTCCAGTTCCCGGTGATCTACGACACCATGACGGTGGGCGAGAATCTGGCGTTCCCGCTGAAGAACCGCGGCGTCGCCAGGGCCGAGGTCGATGCCCGGGTCAGGCAGATCGCCGATCTGCTCGACCTCACGCCTTACCTGAACCGCAAGGCGACGCGGCTCACCGCCGATGCCAAGCAGAAGATCTCGCTCGGCCGCGGCCTGGTGCGTTCCGACGTCGCCGCCGTGCTGTTCGACGAGCCGCTGACGGTGATCGATCCCGAGCTGAAGTGGCAACTGCGCTCCAAGCTGAAGGCATTGCATCGCGAGCTCGACCTCACGATGATCTACGTCACCCACGACCAGACCGAGGCGCTGACCTTCGCCGACACCGTCGTCGTCATGCATGACGGCCGCGTGGTGCAGAGCGGCACGCCGGCCGAATTGTTCGACAAGCCGGCACATACCTTCGTCGGTTATTTCATCGGCTCGCCGGGCATGAACATCGTGCCCGCCGAGGTCAGCGGCCACGAGGCGCGGATCGACGGCCACGTCATCGGCCTGCGCCGCAACTACGGCGTCCTGCCGGCGGGCAAGAAGATCGAGATCGGCGTGCGGCCCGAATTCGTCGATATCGCGCCGCCGGCACCGGGATTGCTCTCGGCCACCATCGAGCGGATCGACGATCTCGGCCGCATCCAGTTCGCGCGCGTGCGCGTCGGCAGCACCAAGCTCGCGGCGCGCGTGCCGCCGGGCTTCTCGGTCTCCGGCGATACCGCCGGTCTCGTTTTCAATCCCGCCTATGTCCACGTCTATGCCGATAGCCATTTGGTGGAAGGGGTCGCCTGATGGACAAGACGATCAACCAAAAAGCCTGGTTCCTGGTGCTGCCGGTGTTCCTGGTGGTCGCGTTCTCGGCAGTGCTGCCGCTGATGACGGTGGTGAACTATTCGATGCAGGACACCTTCGGCAACAACCAGTTCTTCTGGAACGGCGTCGGCTGGTTCAAGGAGCTGCTTGATCCCTCGACCGATCTCGGCGGCCGTTTCCTGGCTTCGCTCGGCCGCAATCTGTTCTTCTCCGCCGTGATCCTCGCGCTCGAGGTGCCGCTCGGCATCATCGTCGCGCTGTCGATGCCGCGTGAGGGCTGGAGCGTCGCGGCCTGCCTCGTCATCCTCGCGCTGCCGCTGTTGATTCCGTGGAACGTGGTCGGCACCATCTGGCAGATATTCGGCCGGCCCGACATCGGCCTGCTCGGCTATGTGCTGAACCACCTCGGCCTCAACTACAATTACGTCTCCAACGAGGTCGATGCCTGGGTCACCGTCATCGTGATGGACGTCTGGCACTGGACCAGCCTCGTCGCGCTGCTGTGCTACGCCGGCCTGAAGTCGATCCCCGACGCCTATTACCAGGCGGCGCAGATCGACGGCGCCTCGCGCTGGGCGGTGTTCAAGGCGATCCAGCTGCCGAAGATGAACCGCGTGCTGCTGATCGCGGTGCTGCTGCGCTTCATGGATAGCTTCATGATCTACACCGAGCCGTTCGTGGTCACCGGCGGCGGGCCCGGCAACTCGACGACCTTCGTCTCGATCGAGCTCGTCAAGATCGCGCTCGGCCAGTTCGACCTCGGCAAGGCCGCCGCGCTCTCGCTGGTCTACAACCTGATCATCCTGATCGTGTGCTGGGTGTTCTACACCGTGATGACCAATGCCGGCTCCGAGCGTCCGGTCAAGGAAGGAGCGGCGTGATGCATTCGATCCCCGGCCGCCGCCTGATCATGGCGCTGTTCCTGATCTTCCTGCTGTTGCCGATCTACTGGCTCGTCAACATGAGCTTCAAGACCAACGCCGAGATCGTCTCGACGATGACCTTGTGGCCGCACACGCCGACGCTGCAGCACTACCGGCGCATCTTCACCGACGAGAGCTGGTATTCGGGCTACATCAATTCGCTGGAATATGTCGTCATCAACACCGTGATCTCGATCGCGGTGGCGCTGCCGGCGGCTTACGCGTTCTCGCGCTACCGCTTCCTCGGCGACAAGCATCTGTTCTTCTGGCTGCTGTCGAACCGCATGGCGCCGGCGGCGGTCTACGCGCTGCCGTTCTTCAACCTGTATTCGGCGATCGGCCTGTTCGATACGCCCTGGGCGGTCGCGCTCGCGCACTGCATCTTCAACGTGCCCTTGGCGGTGTGGATCCTCGAAGGCTTCGTCTCCGGCGTGCCGCGCGAGATCGACGAGACCGCGTTCCTGGACGGCTATTCGTTCCCGCGCTTCTTCATCAAGATCCTGGTGCCGCTGATCGCGAGCGGCATCGGCGTCGCCGCGTTCTTCTGCTTCATGTTCTCATGGGTCGAACTGCTGCTGGCGCGCACGCTGACCTCGGTGCAGGCAAAGCCGATCGCCGCGATCATGACGCGCACGGTGTCGGCCGCCGGCATGGACTGGGGCCTGCTCGCCGCTGCCGGCGTGCTCACCATCATCCCCGGCGCGCTCGTGATCTGGTTCGTCCGCAACTACATCGCGCGCGGCTTCGCGCTCGGCCGGGTGTAATTCAATGATCAATCGACGAACGAGCATCTCGATGCCGGATTTCACCTCCCCCGGGGGGAGAGGTCGGATTTGGCGCGAAGCGGCAAATCCGGGTGAGGGGTTCCGCTCGATCGATAGACCGTACCCCCTCTCCCCATGGGAGAGGGGGCGTGCCGCGCCGTGCGGAAGGAGCTGAGGCATGGATAGCATCGCATGGATGGCATGGACCTGGCCGACCGCGGTCTTCTTCGTGCTGCTGGCCTGCACGCTCGGGATGATGACCTGGCTCGCGATCGCCTATCCCGAGGCGGAGCGGGTCGGCGTGCTGCGGATCCCGACCACGCGCGGCGACCGCCTGTTCGTCTCGCTGGTGCTGGCGGCGGTGATCCATTTGCTGTGGATCGGGCTCGTCGGCACCGATCCGATTTTCACCCTGCCGATCGGGGAGGGCGTTGAGATTTCGAGCCTGTGGCTCGGAACGGTAATTTCGCTTCTTTCAGCCGTGGTGATCTTTCGCACCGTCTGAAGAACGCGAAAAAGAGCAGATCCGGGGTCTACCCGGGCCTGGATTTTAGTCGCTGCAACCGGAGGAATCACATGCGACAATTACGAATGACTAGAGAAAGACTTTTGACGATGACCAGCGCGGTCGCGCTGGCCGCAGCATCGATCACGCTTGTCGCGCCGGCCCGCGCCGACGAGGCGGCTGCGAAGAAGTGGATCGACAGCGAATTCCAGCCGTCGACCCTCTCCAAGGACGACCAGATGAAGGAGATGCAGTGGTTCATCAAGGCCGCTGCCCCCTTCAAGGGCATGGAGATCAACGTCGTCTCCGAAACGCTGACCGTGCACGAATACGAATCCCGCACGCTCGCCAAGGCGTTCGAGGAGATCACCGGCATCAAGGTCAAGCACGACATCATCCAGGAAGGTGACGTCGTCGAGAAGATCCAGACCCAGATGCAGTCCGGCAAGAACGTCTATGACGGCTGGATCAACGACTCCGACTTCATCGGCACCCACTTCCGTTACGGCCAAGCGGTCGACCTCACGGAGTGGATGAAGGGCGAAGCCAAGGACGTCACCGACCCGATGCTCGACGTCGACGACTTCATCGGCAAGTCGTTCACCACGGCGCCGAACGGTCACCTCTATCAGCTGCCCGACCAGCAGTTCGCGAACCTCTATTGGTTCCGCTACGACTGGTTCACCAACCCGGAATACAAGGCCAAGTTCAAGGCCAAGTATGGCTACGACCTGGGCGTGCCGGTGAACTGGTCGGCCTATGAAGACATCGCCGACTTCTTCACCAACGACGTCAAGGAGATCAACGGCGTCAAGGTCTACGGCCATATGGACTATGGCAAGAAGGATCCCTCGCTCGGCTGGCGTTTCACCGACGCCTGGCTGTCGATGGCCGGCAACGGCGACAAGGGCCTTCCGAACGGCCTGCCTGTCGACGAATGGGGCATCCGCATGGAAGGTTGCCGTCCGGTCGGCTCGTCGGTCGAGCGTGGCGGCGACGTCAACGGCCCGGCGGCGGTCTACTCGATCGTCAAATATCTCGACTGGATGAAGAAGTATGCTCCGCCGCAGGCACAGGGCATGACCTTCTCCGAGTCGGGCCCGGTGCCGTCGCAGGGCAACATCGCCCAGCAGATATTCTGGTACACCGCCTTCACCGCCGACATGGTGAAGCCCGGCATCGCCGTGATGAACGCGGACGGTACGCCGAAGTGGCGTATGGCCCCGTCGCCGCACGGCGCGTACTGGAAGGACGGCATGAAGCTCGGCTACCAGGACGTGGGTTCGCTCACGCTCTTGAAGTCGACCCCGGTCGATCGCCGCAAGGCGGCCTGGCTCTATCAGCAGTTCATCGTCTCCAAGTCGGTGTCGCTGAAGAAGAGCCATGTCGGTCTCACCTTCATCCGTGAATCCGACATCTGGGACAAGTCGTTCACCGAGCGTGCGCCGAAGCTCGGCGGCCTGATCGAGTTCTACCGCTCGCCCGCGCGCGTGCAGTGGACCCCGACCGGCAACAACGTGCCCGACTATCCGAAGCTGGCCCAGCTCTGGTGGCAGAACATCGGCGATGCGTCGTCCGGTGCGAAGACGCCGCAAGCCGCGATGGACGCGCTCGCCGCGGCCCAGGACTCGGTGATGGAACGTCTTGAGAAGTCCGGTGTGCAGGGTGCCTGCGGACCGAAGCTGAACAAGAAGGAAACC
The DNA here is from genome assembly GCF_002341725.1 of Bradyrhizobium sp. UBA2491. NCBI lineage: Bacteria > Pseudomonadati > Pseudomonadota > Alphaproteobacteria > Hyphomicrobiales > Nitrobacteraceae > Bradyrhizobium > Bradyrhizobium sp. UBA2491. The sequence goes on along the minus strand of NZ_DDOP01000104.1, from coordinate 23,501 downwards.
GCCGAGTACTGGTACAAGAAGGCCGAGAAGGACGGCACCATCGCTCCGCAGCGCAAGCTTGCGAACGAGAAGCCGAAGGGCGAGACGATCGACTACGACACGCTGATCAAGTCGTGGCCGGCCTCGCCGCCCAAGCGCGCCGAAGCCAAGTAAGACGGCGTACCAGCCCACGCCATCCGAAAACCACAGAAGGCCGGGAGCAATCCCGGCCTTTTGCTTTGTCGTGGGCGGTGGAGGCCGGTTCGGGATTGTGCTCAAATGCGGCGGTGAGGTCATCATGCGTCCGCGCGTCGTCGCATCATGACCGGGGAGTTTCGCCATGCGCATGATCTTTCGCTGCGATCCACGGCTTGCCGAGCATCTGCCGCGGCCATACCCCGCGCGCAGCGCGCTGCCGGACTGGCTGCGTGCGATGCCGGCGAAGGCGCATTCGGAGATCCACGACCGCGAGATCCGCACGGTCAAGCAATGCCCGCCGTTCGTCGATGCGATGGCCCACGGGGTCATGATCCCGCTGCCTTGCGACGTCAGGGTCGAGCGCGGCGCTTTCGCATGGGATTGGGAGATTCCGGAGCCTGCGACGTCGGGCCATCCGCGTGCGCCGCTCAGCTTTCATCCGGTTGCGCAGTTTGCGGGCGCGCCGTTCGCCAACGGGCAGGCCGCGCTGAAGTTCAACAGTTTCTGGACCATCGAGCTCGAGCCGGGCTGGTCGCTGTTCGCGATGCATCCGGTCAACCGCGACGACCTGCCGTTCCGATCGATCTCGGGGCTTGTCGACGCCGACCGGTTTCACGACGGCGGCATCAATTTCCCGGCGCTCTGGACCCGGCCCGATTTTGCCGGTGTGCTGCCGAAGGGGACGCCGGTGGTGCAATGTTTCGCGGTGCCGCGCGAAGCGCCGGAACTGGTATTCGAGGCGTTCGACGACGCGCACCGCGAAGCCTATGCGAAGGTCGTCGGTGAGGTGCTGGCCGCGCCGAACGTCTATCGCAAGCATTTCCGCGCCAAGCGCGGGCGCCTCATGCCCTCCTGATGCGGGCTCTAAGGAAATCGCTTCGCCCGAAGCGACTTGATCTTGATCTCACGACATTGCGGCGATATGGTACGCTAATGTACGATATCTTGGCGACGCAGGTGAACAGCGTCAAGACCCTCTGATGGCAACAAGGTGAGCTGCGATGGCGATCAGTGAATCGACAAGAACAGTGCGTGCATCCGACGGCAAGGCGATCAGCGTGTATCGCTGGCAGGCGGCGTCGCCAGTCCGGGGCATCGTCCAGATCGCGCACGGCATGGGCGAACACGCCCTCAGATATGGTCCGGTCGCGCAAGCGTTGGCGGGCGATGGCTTCACCGTCTACGCCAACGATCATCGTGGCCACGGCAAATCGGCCTCCGAGGCCGGCGAACTCGGCGACTTCGGATCGCAGGGTTTTCCCGGCGTGGTCGACGACATGGTGCAAGTCACCAGGACCGCGCGCGAGGAAGAAGGCGCAAAGCCGCTGCTGCTGCTCGGACACAGCATGGGTTCGTTTGCCGCCCAGCTCTATGTTCTTGACCACAGCGATCTCGTCGATGGCGTTGCGCTGTCCGGCTCGACCGCGCTCGACCTGCTTGGCGCTGCGGCCGCTACCGGCCGCTGGCGGCTGGAAGATCTCAACGCCGCCTTTGCGCCGGCCAGGACGCCATTCGACTGGCTGAGCCGCGACCCGGCCGAGGTCGATGCGTATATCGCCGATCCCTTGTGCGGCTTCAACGTGAACGAGCGATCCTACGGATCGCTGTTCTCGATCGCATCGCGGCTCGCTGATCCGTCCGAACTCGGGCGCATCCGCAAGGAGTTGCCGCTGTTTGTGTTCGCGGGCGACTGCGATCCGGTGAATGCCGGCCTGGCGTGGTTGCAACCCTTGATCGACCGATACCGTGAAGCGGGCCTGAAGGACGTCTCCTCACATATATTCGGCGGGGCGCGCCACGAGGTGCTGAACGAGACCAACCGGTCGGAAGTCCTGGCGGTCTTGCAGGCCTGGATCAACCGCGTCGCCGCCTGAGTGCGCGGTGTTTTCGTGCGCCGCTCGCGCTATCCCTCCAACGCCGTGCGCAGCGCGCGTTCATCGAGCCACAGCCGGCCGTGCGGCGCCGAGGTCAGCGCCATCGCGATCGACCCGAACAGTTGTGGACGCAGGGCATAGGCGCGCGCGAAGGCCGGCATCGCCGCGTCGGGCTTGCCGCTCTCCTGGAGCGCGATCCCCAGATTGAGCGCCGCCTCGGCATAGTCGGGCCTGATCTCGAGCGCCTTGCGATAGGCACTCGCGGCACCGTCATGGTCGCGCAAATCCTGCCGTGCCACGCCGAGATCGAACCACACCGAGGCCGGTGCCGCGCTCGCGGTGGCGCGCGCGAGCAGGCTCACCGCGCCGGCCAGGTCACCGTCCTCCCAAGTCATCCGGCCAAGCCGTGCATTGGCTTCCTGATGCTCGGGAATGGCCTTCCGGATCGCCTCCCAGGCCTCGCGCGCCTCTGCCTTGCGGCCGGCGAGCTCCAGCGTGCGCGCCTTCTCGACGAAGGCATCGCGCTGCGGTTTTAGCGCGATGGCGTGGTCGAGATGTGTCAGTGCCGCATCGACTTCGCCGTCGGCGCGGGCGAGGCGGGCGGCGAGCAGCCGCGCCGCGGCATTGTCGGGGCGCCGCGCCAGGCTGGTCTCGACATGCCTGCGGGCCGGCGCGATCTCGCCTTTAGCGAACAGCACCGCGGCCAGCAGATGGCTCAGCATCGGCTCGCCGGGTTGCCGCGCAAGGCCGCGCCTGCAGAGCTCGATTGCCTCGCCGTGCCGGCCGGCGTTGAAGGCCACAGTCGCGCGTCGAACGATATCCTCGGCGTTGTCCTTGCTCATTCCCGCGCGTGACCGTCTTCAGGTTTGCCCGATACGAGGCATGCTATGCGGCGTCAGAGTTGATGGCTAGTCCGTGCGATACCTGTCAACTGCGAGCGCGCGCACAAGCATCATGCCAGCAGGATCTGGCTACTTAACCGGTCTGAAGACGATGCCAGGCGGCACCATTGACTTGTTCGCCGTCGGCCGCTTGGATTGCGGCCTGACCAGATGGCCCGCTGCTCGGAGAAATGAGCGGCACAGCAGGCGAGCGATCTCCCAACGTCCCACTTTCATGTGGATCGGTCATTGCCAGTTGGCCGCTTGATACGATCTGATGAAGCGGCGCAGGACGCCCGAATAGATAGCCCTGTGCTTCGTCGCATCCTTCCGCGCTCAGTAAGGCGAACTGCCCTTCCGTTTCAATCCCTTCCGCCAGAATTGGGATATCAAGGCTCTTGCCGAGCGCCAGAACGGCACGAATGATCGCCTTGGCCTGTGGGCTGCATTCGATCTCCTGCATGAATGAACGATCGAGCTTGATCTTGTTGAACGGAAATGCGCGCAGCGTTTCGAGCGAAGAGTATCCCGTTCCAAAGTCGTCAAGCGCAATGCTGACGCCGAGCGCTCGGATCTGGCGCAAAATGTGCAGCGAACGATCCTTGTCCACGAATATCGTCGATTCGGTCAGTTCAAGCTCGAGCCTTTCAGGCGACAGTCCCGTATCAAGCAGAACCTCGAGAATGAGCTTGGGCAGATCGTGGTGCACCAGCTGAATCGGAGAGAGGTTGACCGCCACCTTGTATTGAGGCTCCCAGACTGCTGCCTTCGCGCAGGCGGTTCGCAGCACCCATTCGCCGATCTGCAGAATGAGACCGTTCTGCTCGGCCAACGGAATGAATTCCGACGGCGGAATAGATCCGCGCTGCGGGTGCTCCCACCGCAGCAACGCCTCGTAGCCGCAAATTTCCCCTGTCGTGACAGACGTCTGCACCTGATAATGAATATCCAGCTGATTGTTCTCAAGTGCATCGCGCAACTCGCCGACCAGATTTCGTCGCGCACGGACCAGGTCACCCATGGATGGGTCGTAGAAGCAGGCGGCTCGCGCAATATCCGATTTGGCGCTGTACATGGCCAAGTCTGCGTTACTGATCAAGGTAGCCTTGTCAGAGCCATTGTCGGGGTAGATCGCGATCCCGAGACTGGCCCCCGGAGCGATCTCAACGTTATCGAGCTGGATCGGTCGAGAGAAGGCGTTTTCGAGCCGTTTAACAAAATCCTCTAGAGCGGTCACATCGCGCAGTCGATGAATGGCCATGAATTCGTCGCCACCGAGCCGCGCGGCAAACTCACCTTCGCGGAGCAGGTTTGCGATGCGTTGCGCAATGACCCTCAATACCTCATCACCCGCTGCATGGCCGCGAAGATCGTTGATCTCTTTGAAGCGATCGAGGTCGATGCCAATCAGGGCGATCCTGGCGCCTGTCCTGCGGGCGAAGTCGAGTTCGTGGTCGAGGCGCGCATTAAAGCTCGCGCGATTCGGCAATCCGGTCAGGGTGTCATTCAGCGCCATGTAGCGGAGCTGCTCGTCGGAAGCGGCGCGCGTGCTATTGTCGATCAGGTAGCTGGCGAGCCCGGCGCCGACAACTACCAGCGCCACGCCGGCGACACAAATGGCCAATGTCCACAACGCCGCTGGATCGGAAAACGAGCCGTCCATGCGCATCGGCAAGACTTGGAACGCCGTCATGCCAGTGAAGTGCAGGCTGGTGATTGCCAACGCTAGGAGGCCGGTGGCGAGATACTTGTCGACTTCAGCGGCGCGGCGCATCGCAAAGTGCAGCGCCAAGCCCGAAAGAACGACTGAGAGCACAATCGAGGCATCCAGGTAGACCATATCCCACGACACGATCCCCTGGACCCGGTAGGCCATCATGCCGACATAGTGCATGGCGGAGATGGTCAGGCCAACAAGGCCACCTCCGATCGCGGGAATGGGCTGCGTTGAGCTGGTCGCCGCCAAGAGGAAGCCGGCGAATGTGCCGGCCATGGCCATCAAGAGCGACAGTATTGTCAGGATCGGATCAAAACCAACGGGCACGCCTGGGTCGAAGGCCAGCATCGCGACGAAATGCGTGCACCAGATCGCCGCCCCCGCGGCGACGGCCGTAAGGAAATGCCAGCCGAGGCGCTGCGCTCCCTGGGTGTTGGATGCTCGGTAGAACAGGCGGATGACCGTCCACGAGCCTCCTGCGCAGATGAGCGCCGCAATCAGCACAAGCCAGATATTGTGTGTGAGGAAAACACAATTGAGTATTGTCATCAAAGTTACCAACCTCTGCGCGGACACATCGAGATTCCCACGCAGGATATGTCCGCGGGGGCGCTCCGACCGACCGTAGCGACGGACTCTTTAATGCTTCCTGCAAGAGCTGCTGGCCCGGGGATCAAATGAATTCATGTCGGTGAAGTCGTTTCATTCCCCAGGGCAGCGGCAGAAGGTTGCCTGCGCAACGACTACAGCTGGCGCCTGTCATTCGAACCGGCCGCGGATCGGTGCTCCAAAGTGGAACCCGCGACTTGGGCGAAGTTCCTCCGAATGATCTTTCGTACCTTAGAAATCCGGCTGTCAAAGTTGGTCGATTTATTCACAGCCATCGAATAATTGCGTCCCGACGGAAGGAATGCCTCCTTCCAGAGAATCAATTCTCCACTCTCCAGATGCGGGCGAACCAGAAACAGCGGAAGAATGGCAACGCCAACCCCCTGCAAGCACATCGCCAGAGCCGCGACGTAGAGTGAGCATCGCACCTGTCGCACGTCGGATGGCTGCTCGAATCCCAGGAGCGGGAGCAAAGCCTCCACGCCCTTTGTCGTAATGAATGTATTGCCGTCGGTCGATTTCGACGAAGTCACCGGCGCGACGATCTCGCTCATCAATTCCTCATACTCGAACAATCGATAGGAATTTCCCGTCGTTATGAAGACGTCGCAATTGATTGGACTCACCACGTCGTCAATCGTTGTATTTGTCGCGACATCGACATCCAAGCCGCTTTCCAGCAGTTCCTTGACTATGCCTGGCATGATCGATGCCGAAATTGACGTGCAGCAGGTTATGCGCAGCTGGTCTAGCCTCTCCCGCGACGCATCATTGATGGAGTGTTTGATGTCCGTAAATGACTCCATCAAACGGTTCCCCAACAGCGCCCCCGTTTCCGTGAACTGAATTCCATCGACGTCGCGTACAAACAGAGTTCGGCCAACTTCTTCACTTACAATCCTGATCTGATGACTGACGGCGCTGGCGGTTATGTTGAGTTCCTCGGCCGCGCGCGAGAATGATTTCAACCGAAAAACGGCTTCGTAAACCTGATAGCGACGCAGGTACATCTCGTCATCCTCATGGACATTTCAGATACGCGAGCCGCCCGACGGGGCGTTTGGCATTATTGTCGCCGGCGCGATGCCTAGCAATTTCGAGCCTGGCTCCGCAGGCAAATCGCAATCCGCATCCGCCAAGGTATACAGGCCGCAGGCGCGACCGGGGCCGTGACGGAAGGTTGGAAACAAGGGAGTCCGCGGCCGGTTCCGCGAAGGTTGACCGATGGAGTATATCCAGCGCCCGTCTGCGTGTTCCCCGATTCGGGGGTGTCCGAACGAATAAACGGGACAAAAAGTTCCTCAACGAATCCCCGCAAACCGTTTCAAGATTCGTACAATCTTGAACCGAAAGCACGGCAAATAAAATTCACACTGATGAAAATAATCTGCGCAGGCGATGTATTGAAGTTGACCAGCTACGCCGACATCAATGGTGGATGAGAACGACGCCGGTAACAAGCGCAGGCCGATATGGCGCGTAGTCGTCTTGATGAGATCGATCGGATGATCGGTGCGAATATTCGACAGCGACGCATTTTAGGCGGTCTGACGCAGGCAGCGCTCGCCGGGTTCATTGGGGTTTCGTTGCTGCAACTGCAAAGATACGAGGATGGGGCCGACGGAATTTCTGCCAGGAAACTCTGTATGATCGCTCGATTATTCGGGCTGCCGATGGACGCCTTTTTCGTGGAGCTCGATACGTAGCATTCGACATGGTTGCACCTTGGCGATCCACTCAGGCGCCCTCTGGCTCGCAGCCGTTGAACCTGAGTCAATCAAACTAGAGTTGCTCGTTAGTGAGGTTACGATTCGTCTCCTCGCGCAACGGAGGAGACGGCCGCCGCGCGCATCTGCATGTGCGCTTGGTGATGCGCCAATGTCAGTTGCTGGCTGATATGCGACAGCTCGGTCGCGGCGGCTTCGGCGGCTTCACCGGCGGGCCCGGCGACGCGGGCGAACATCTCGGCCTCATAGGTGCGAACCGCCTCGCGCCAATCCAGCGTTCCAACCAGGTGCCGTGCCAGCTCCGCCGCATCCAGCATCGCCGCGTTGACGCCTTCACCGCCGAACGGCGACATCAGATGCGCGGCATCGCCGAGCAGGGTGATGCCCGGGCGGTTGGTCCAGTGATGGCCGACCGGCAGCGCGTGGATCGGGCGGAGGGCGAATTGGTCGTTGCTGGCGCGGAACAGATCGAGCAGGGCATCGGCCCAGCCGTCGAACTCGCCGAGCAGCGCGCTGCGCATCGCGGATGGCGAGCTGACGTCGAAGCGCCGTTCGGCCCATTCGACCGGCACGCGGAAGATCGCATAGCCGCGCAGATGCGCCCTTCCATTGCGCTGGACGATCAGGTTGCGGCCGGCGCTCTCGGCGCCCATCTTGCCGCGGCCGACCAGCTGCGAGAGGGTAGGGTGCTTCGTATCGACCTCGTCGATGCCGAACTCGATGAAGGTCAGCCCGCTATATTGCGGCTGATAGCGCGACACCAGCGGCCGCACCCGCGACCACGCGCCGTCGGCCCCGATCACGAGATCGAACGGCCCCTCGCGTGCGCCGTCGAAGACGAGATCGTAACGGCCGTCATCACGCGGCTGGACCACGCGCAGGCCACGGCCCCAGGTCACGGCACCAGGCGGCAGGGAACGCAGCAACAGGTCGCGGAGCGCCGTACGATCGACCTCGGGACGGTCGCCGGTCATGTCGTCATCCGCCAGCAGCAGCCGGCCATCGTCGGTGTAGAGCCGGCTGCCCTGGTCTTCGTAACGTGCGATGCGCAGGAATCCCTCGGTCAGCCCGGCGCGCGCCAGCGCCAGCTGGCCGCTGTCGGCATGCAGGTCGAGCGTGCCGCCCTGCGGCCGCTCGTCTGCCGAACCTTCCCGCTCGAACAGGCTTGCCTCGATCCCGGCAAGGTGCAGCAGGCGTGCGAGGGTCATGCCGCCTGGGCCGGCGCCGATAATCGCGATGCGAATGGAACTCATGGACACCACGCTGACATCAAGTTACATAGGAGACTATGTAGTATAAATAGGTGCCTATGTAAATGGAGGGATTGTGACCGATTGGGACCTGTTCGATCGTCCCGCACCGCTGGTCAACATGGCCTCGCGCAGCTTCTTGCGGCTCGGCGAGCGGCGGGTGAAGCCGCTCGGCTTCAGCATCGGGCAATTGCCGGTGCTGTATCTGCTGCGTGATGGCAAGGCGATGTCACAGCGCGATCTCGCTCGCGCCGCGAAGGTCGAGCAGCCATCGATGGCGCAAATCCTGGTGCGGATGGAGCGCGACGGCCTCATACAGCGCACGCCGATGCCGGGCGACGGCCGCAGCCAGTTGGTCTCGCTGACCAAGGCGGCGAGGGCGAGATTGCCGGCCGCGCGCAAGGCGCTCCATCGCAGCCAGGACCAGGCGCTGGCCGGCTTCAGCGCGGCCGAGGCAGCGACGTTGCTCGATCTGCTGCGGCGGCTCAACCGCAACCTCGACCGCATGGTCGCGGAAGAGGTCGAGAGCGGGGAAGCCGTCGATGCGTAGGAAGTCGGGCGTGCGGCCATGCAACGAAAAGGCCGGGAGCGAGATCCCGGCCTTTTCTCCTTCGTCATTCCGGGGCGCGCGAAGCGCGAGCCCGGAATCCATTTCGACGCGTGTGATGCTGATCAATGGATTCCGGGTCTACGCCTGGCGGCGCATCCCGGAATGACGAGGTGGATCAAGCCCGATCTTACTCCGCCGCTTCCGTCGCCTTCAGCGTCGGATAGTCGGTGTAGCCCTTGGCACCGCCGCCGTAGAAGGTCGCCTTGTCCCACTCGTTGAGCGGGGCGCCGGCCTTGAGCCGCTCGGCCAGGTCGGGGTTGGAGATGAACGGCTTGCCGAACGCGATCAGGTCGGCCGCACCTGCCTCCAGCACCTTCTCCGCCAGCGCGACGTCGTAGCCGTTGTTGGCGACATAGGCCTGCTTGAAGCGCTTGCGCAGCGAGGCGTAGTCGAACGGCGCGTTGTCGCGCGGGCCGCCGGTCGCGCCCTCGATGACGTGGATATAGGTCAACTTCAGCGCATTGAGCTGGTCGACGATGTAGTCGAACAGCGGTTGCGGATTGGCGTCGGAGACGTCGTTGGCCGGCGTCACCGGCGAGATGCGGATGCCGGTGCGCTCGCCGCCGGCCTCGGTGGTGACCGCCTTGGAGACTTCCAGCATCAGCTTGGCGCGGTTCTCGATTCCGCCGCCATAGGCGTCGGTGCGCTTGTTGCTGCTGTCCCTGGCGAACTGGTCGAGCAGATAGCCGTTGGCGCCGTGGATCTCGACGCCGTCGAAGCCGGCCGCCAGCGCATTCGCGGTCGCCCGCTTGAAGTCCTCGATGATGCCGGGGATCTCCGACAGTTCGAGCGCGCGCGGCTCGGAGACGTCGGCGAAGGTGCCGTTGACGAAGGTCTTGGTCTTGGCGCGGATCGCGCTCGGCGCCACCGGTGCGCCGCCGTTCGGCTGCAACGAGGTGTGGGAGATGCGGCCGACATGCCAGAGCTGGATGAAGATGCGGCCGCCGCGCTCATGCACGCGATCGGTGACCTTGCGCCAGGCCGCGACCTGCTCCTTCGAATAGATGCCGGGCGTGTCCTGGTAGCCCTGGCCCTGCTGCGAGACCTGACTGGCTTCGGTGACCAGAAGGCCGGCCGAGGCGCGCTGGCCATAATAGTCCACCGCGAGCGGGCTCGGCACCATGCCGGGCGGCACCGCGCGGTTGCGCGTCAGCGGCGCCATGACGAGGCGGTTCGGCAGCGTCAGTGCGCCAAGCTTGAAGGGCTCGAAGAGTTTGGTCGGTTGGCTCATGGGCAAATGTTCCGGATGTGATGGATGCAGGAGACTTGTGCATTGTCGCGGTCAGCGCAATGGCCTGTCCATGCGCGGTTTGCAGGCTAGCTGCGCACGATTCCGCCCATGTGGCCGGCATCGAGGAACAGGGTGTGCGCGTTCACGTAGGAGGATTCATTCGAAATCAGGAACAGCGCGGCATAGGCGACCTCCCAGCCGGTGCCCTGGCGGCCGAAAGGCACCGTCAGGGCGCGATCCGATCGCCGGCGGCTGGCATCGCGGCCCATCGGCGTGTCCATGAAGCCGGGCGCGATCACGTTGCAGCGAATGCCCTTGTCCTCGCCGGCCCGTGCGATCGCCCGGCCCAGCGCGATCTGCGCCGCCTTGGAGGATTCATAGGCGGGATTGCGGCCGCCGGCGCGCTGGCTCGCCATCGACGAGATCAGGATGATCGCGCCGCCCGGCGCCATCAGATCCAGCGCCTTCTGCGCGAACAACATGTGGCTGCGCACGTTGACGGCATAGTCGCGGTCCCAGGCTTCCGCCGTCATCTTGGGCAGCGACAGGCCGGAGGAAATCCCGACATTCAGCGCCAGCCCGTCAAGCCCGCCGAGCTGTTTGGCGCAGCGTTCGACCGCGGGCGCGATCGCCGCGATGTCGGATACATCGACCACGTCGGTGAAGGCCTTGCCGCCTTCGCCGGTGATCTGCGCAACGGTGTTGTCGGCGGCTTCCTTGTTGACGTCGAGGCAGGCGAGCGCGGCGCCCTCGCGCGCGAACAGCACGCTCATGGCGCGGCCGTTGCCGATCGGCGGCTCCGCGTCGACGGTGGTGCGCTGTCCCGCGCCAACGACGATGATGCGCCGCCCGGCGAGGCGGCCATGGTTCTTGGCAAGCCCGAGCGCTTCGGCATGCAGCGAGGCGGAGGGATCGATGGCTTTCGGTGCGTGGGTTGTGGTCGACATGAGCGTGCTCCCTGACGTCTTGTTGTTGTCAGGGAGCAGTAGCATGCCGGCGCGCGCGAGGCGACGTGACCGCTTGATCTTCGGCGAAGACGAAAATCCCGCGGCGGGGAATATGACGTCAGCTGACGCCGAGGAAGTCGCGCTTGCCGACCTCGACGCCGTTGTGGCGCAGGATGCCGTGCGCGGTCACGGCGTGGAAATAGAAGTTCGGGAACGAGAACGCGCTAAGGAATTGCTGGCCCTTCAACGTCATGGTGCGCTCGGCGCCGATCGGGAAGGTGACGTCCTTGGCGTCGGCGCCGTCGAACTGCGCCGGCTTGAACGACTTCACATAGTCGATCGTCTTGGCCAGCCGCTGCTTCAGTTCGGCGAAGCTCTTCTCGGTGTCGGGCGTCGAGGGCACGTCGCTGTGCGTCAGCCGCGCGCAGCCCCGCGAGGCATGATCGCAAACCAGTTGAATCTGCTTGGTCAGCGGCAGCATGTCCGGATAGAGCCGCGATTCCAGCAGCACCTCGGGGGCGATCTTCTTGGCCTCGCAATGCGCCTCGGCCTTGGTCAATTCGCCGGTGAGGCTGTTGAGGATCTGAAGATAAGCGGGGACGACGGCGTCATAAAAGGACATGTGATGCTCCCTGGGTCTGATGAAAATCCGGATGTGACCGAACGGCGATGCTGCAAGTGGGGCCGCGGTTGGAAGAATACAACTGCGGACCGCTGTAACAGTCGGTCAAATATTCTTTGTTTTTCCCGTCATCCTGAGGAGCGCGAAGCGCGTCTCGAAGGATGCACGGCCCCAGTCGGGCCGTCGACCCTTCGAAGCTCGCTGCGCTCGCACCTCAGGGTGACGGGGAAAGAGAGGGCGTAGCCCGGCGGGGCGCAGCGCAATCCGGGGAGCCACGTTGTTTGTCCTCCCAGATCTTACTTCGCTTCATTCGGGCTACGGAATGTGAGCCGCGAGGCTACCGCATCCCCGGCACCGCGGCGTCGGCGGCCGGTTGGGCGCGACCGCCGCCGCGCATCCGCGCCAGCAGCTCCGCGGTCGGCCAGGAATCCGCCGGCAGGCCGTACTTCATCTGCATCGCCTTCACCGCGCTGCGGCTCGCCTGGCCGAGCACGCCGTCGATCTTGCCGACATCGTAGCCCGCGCGCGCCAGCAGCGATTGCAGCTCCTTGATCTCGTTGAACGGCAGTTGCGCGACCGGGGCGTGCGGCCGTTGCATCGGCGGCGCGCCCGCGATGCGGCTGGCGAGATAACCCGCGGTGGTCGAATAGATCAGCGAGTTATTCCACTCGGTATAGGCGGCGAAATTCGGATAGGCGAGGAACGCCGGACCCAGCCGCCCCATCGGCAGCAGCAGCGAGGCCGGCAATTCGTCGTTCGGCAACGCCTTGCCGTCGGTCGAGGTAACGCCCAGTGCGACCCATTTCGAGCGCGGCAGCTTGATCGTGAGGTCGGCCTGGTCCCACGGAAAACTCGTCGCCTGCGGCACGCGCACTTCCTGAAGCCACGGCTCGCCGCGCCGCCACTTCAGCCCGTTGGCTATGTAGTTCGCGGTCGAGCCGATCACGTCGGGGCCGCTGGCGAGCAGATTGCGATGGCCGTCGCCGTCATAGTCGACCGCATAGTTGAAATAATGCGTCGGCAAAAATTGCGTCTGGCCGAGCTCGCCGGCCCAGGAGCCGATCATCTCGTCGGGCGAGAGATCGCCGCGCTCGATGATCTTCAGTGCCGCGATGGTCTCGCCCTGGAACATCTCGGAGCGGCGGCAGTCATAGGCCAGCGACACCAGCGACCTCAGCGTCGGCAGATTGCCCATCTGGGCACCGAAATCGCTCTCCAGTCCCCAGAACGCGGCGATCACCGCCGGCGGCACGCCATATTCCTTCTCGGCGCGTGCGAACGCGGCCGCGTAGGTCCGGATGTGCTGCTGGCCCTGCTGCATGCGATAGTTTGCGGCCATGCGGCCGGCGAACTGGGTGAAGATCTGCCCGAACACGCGCTGGCCGCGGTCGCGATTGACGATGCCCTGGTCGTAGACCAAATAGGGCGCGGCCTCCGCGATGGTTGCCTGCGAGACGCCGGCGGCCACCGCCTTCTGCTTCAGCTCGGCGAGGAAGCGATCGAAGCTCTGGCCGTTGTGGCAGGACGCCGCCCTCGGCATCGCTACTGCGGCCGGGCGCGCCCTGGCCGGGGCCGGGGCAGCGGGATTGGGCAGTAGCTGCTGCGCCAGGGCGGTCGTCGAGAGCGCCAGCGCCGCCGCCAACACAGCGATCACGATCGGGACGCGGGGGGAAGATGCTGGCATCGATATCACCGGCTTGAATAGGGGGATAAGACCTCCTGCATACACCAGGGCGATACCGGGCAACAACGGGGCATCGCCGTTAGACCAATTGGGCTTCGGCAGAGTGAGTCGTCGCCGCTATGATCGACAAGTGATTCGCGGGCAGGGGTGTCGGCGGATCGATCACGCCCGGAGGGACCCATGTGGAGTTTTCTCGAGCGTCTCTTGGATTCGTCGACGCTTTCGCCGCATGGCATCTGCCTGTTGTGGGAGCCGGAGCTGATCTGGCTCCACGTGATTTCAGACGCCATCATTGCCGCTTCGTACTTCTCGATCCCGTTTGCGCTGGCGATCCTCGTCTCCAAGCGGCGCGATTTCCAGTTCGGCTGGATGGCCTGGCCGTTTGCCGCCTTCATCCTCGCCTGCGGGCTGACCCATGTGTTCTCGATCTATACGCTGTGGGTTCCGATCTACGGCCTCGAGGGCCTGGTCAAGGCGCTGACCGCAATCGCCTCGATCTTCACCGCGGTGCTGCTGTGGCCGCTGATCCCGCGCATCCTCGCGATCCCGACCGAGGCGCAGCTGCACGAGGCGCATGTCGCGCTTGCCGAGGAGGGGCGGCAGCGCCAGCGCTCCGAGTTCCTGCTGGAGCGGTTCCGCGAGGCCGAGGTCAATGAGAGCAAGATCCGCCAGGCGCAGAAGATGGAAGCGGTCGGCCAGCTCACCGGCGGCATCGCGCACGACTTCAACAACATCCTCACCGTCATCACCGGCACCATCGACATCCTGTCGGATGCGGTCACCCATAACCGGCAGCTCACCGAGATCACCGGCCTGATCCGCGATGCCGCCGACCGCGGCGCATCGCTGACCCGGCATCTGCTCGCCTTCGCGCGCAAGCAGCCGTTGCAGCCGAGCGACGTCGACGTCAACGCGCTGATGGTCGACACCATCGAGCTGCTGCGGCCGACCATCGGCGATCACGTCGACATCGAATTCCGCCCGGTGCCCGATCTGCCGCGCGCGTTGGTCGATGCCAACCAGCTCGTCACCGCGATCATCAACCTCGCGCTCAACGCGCGCGACGCGATGCCGAAGGGCGGCCGGCTCACGATCGAGGCCCGCGCCGCCGAGCTGAAGCCGTCCGACGTGCAGGGCCATGACGGGCTTGCCGCCGGCGAGTATGTCGCGATCACGCTGGCCGACAATGGCCAGGGCATCGCCGAGTCCGATCTCGCCAAGGTGTTCGAGCCGTTCTTCACCACCAAGGACGTCGGCAAGGGCACCGGCCTCGGGCTCAGCATGGTCTACGGTTTCGTCAAGCAGTCCAACGGCCATATCGTGCTGGAGAGCGAGGTCGGCCGCGGCACCAGGGTCATGCTCTATCTGCCGCGCGCGGCGGCAGTCGCTCCGGTCGTGGTGCCCGAGCGGCGACATCCGGAGGTCCGCGGCGCGCAGGAAGTGGTGCTGGTCGTCGAGGACGACAAGCTGGTGCGCACCTATGTGCTCGCCCAGATCGACAGCCTCGGCTACACGACGCTGTCGGCCAACAACGGTGCGGAGGCGCTGGCCGTGCTCGACAGCGGCGCCCCGGTCGATCTGCTGTTCACCGACGTCATCATGCCCGGCGCCATGAATGGGCGCGATCTTGCCGCCGAAGCGCAGCAGCGGCGGCCCGGTTTGCGGGTGCTGTTCACGTCGGGCTACACCGAGAATGCGATCGACCAGGACGGCAAGCTCGAGCAGGGCATCCTGTTCCTGGCCAAGCCCTACAGCCGCGCCGAGCTCGCGCGCTTGCTGCGGGTCGCGCTGCGCGACGAGGAGACGGTGATCGCGCAGCAGGAGCCGGCGGAGTAGGCGCGACCCGGAAGACGGATTCGTAGCCCGCATGAGCGAAGCGACGTGCGGGGCAGTCTCCCCGCATGTCACTGCGCTCCATCCAGCCTACGGATCGCCGCACATGACCAATCGTTAATCCGCGCCGCGTCGCTGCGACGCACGGCGTGCCCTTGCGACGCTCGCGGCAAAATCACTACCTCAACGGCGTCAGTTGTGGCAGCATTCCGCCTGCCGTCAGGGAACCACGATGAATTATTTTCGTACCGCGCTCCTGCTTGCCGGCCTCACCGCCCTGTTCATGGGTGTCGGCTATTTGATCGGCGGCGGCACCGGCGCCGTGCTCGCCCTCATCGTGGCGGCTGCGACAAATCTGTTCGCCTACTGGAATTCCGATCGCATGGTGCTGTCGATGTACGGCGCCCATCAGGTCGATGCGCGCACGGCGCCCGAACTCTACAATCTGGTCGCGGAGCTTGCGCAGCGCGCCGCGCTGCCGATGCCGCGTGTGTTCCTGATGGACCAGCCGCAGCCCAATGCGTTCGCGACCGGCCGCAATCCGGAGAACGCGGCGGTCGCCGTCACCACGGGCCTGATGCAGCAGCTCAGCCGCGAGGAGCTCGCTGGCGTGATCGCGCACGAGCTAGCGCATATCAAGCATCACGACACCCTGACCATGACGATCACGGCGACGATCGCCGGTGCGATCTCGATGCTGGCTCAGTTCGGCATGTTCTTCGGCGGCAACCGCAACAACAACGGTCCCGGTATCATCGGCTCGATTGCGATGATGATCCTGGCGCCGCTCGGCGCCATGCTGGTGCAGATGGCGATCAGCCGCACCCGCGAGTACGCCGCCGACAATTTCGGCGCGCGCATCGTCGGCCAGCCGATGTGGCTGGCGTCCGCGCTGGCGAAGATCGAGAACGCCGCGCACCAGGTGACCAACATGGAGGCCGAACGCAATCCGGCCACCGCGCACATGTTCATCATCAACCCGCTATCGGGCCACGGCGTCGACAATCTGTTCTCGACCCATCCCTCGACCGCAAACCGCATCGCCGCGCTCCAGCAGCTCGCCGCCGAGCTCGGCACCCAGACCGCGCCGCGCAACACCGGCGCGACCTATCCGCAGCGCAGTCCATGGGGCGGATCATCGGGCCAGCGCGGGCCTTGGGGGTGAAGTCTTGAGGTTGAAGCCTCGGGGTTGAAGCTCGCGTCCGGATGCAGGCTCACGCCGGCGCCGTAAGCAATACGTCGTCCATGAACAGCGCGTCGATGCCGGATTTGCGGAAGGTGACGATCGCGTCGGTAGGCGTGCAGACGATCGGTTCGCTGTCGTTGAACGACGTGTTGACGACGAGCGGCACGCCGGTCTCGGCGAAGAAGCAGGAGATCAGCTGGTGAAAGCGCGGGTTTGATCGGCGGCTGACGATCTGCACCCGAGCGCTGCCGTCCCGGTGCAGCACCGCGGGGATCTGATCGCGCCGCTCCGGCCGCACCGGACAGGCAAACAGCATGAATTCGTGGCTGGCCGTCAGCGGGCCGATCTCGAACCATTCCTCGGCATGCTCAGCCAGCACGCTCGGCGCAAACGGCCGGAAATCTTCCCGGTGTTTGACCTTCTGATTGAGGATGTCGCGCATGTCCGGCCGCCTCGGGTCGGCGAGCAGCGATCGGTTGCCAAGCGCGCGTGGCCCGAATTCCATGCGGCCCTGGAACCAGGCGACGATCTTGCCGCTGGCGATCATGCCAGCGGCATCGCGCGCTGGCGTCTTGCTGCGCCGCGCCTTGAGGCCGGCGGATTTGACCGCGGCGAGAATGGCTGGCCGCTTGAATCCAGGCCCGAGATAGGGCGTCGCGTTGCCGCGCTCGGGCGGGCGCTTCTGCTTGACGCAATGCACGGCATAGGCGGCGCCGATCGCGGTGCCGGCGTCGTGCGGCGCCGACGGGATGAACACATCGCTGAATTCGCCGCAGCGCCGGACCAGCTCGTTGGTCACGCAATTCAGCGCGACACCGCCGGCAAGGCACAGATTGTCGAACGGCACCCTGCGCTTGAGGCGGCGCACCGCGGCGATGACAGCGGCATCCGTCGCGGCCTGCAATGCCGCCGCCATGTCGGCATGCCGCGGCAGGATCTCGTCGTCCTCGTAGCGGCCCGGACCGAACACGGCTTCCATTCGGGCGTAACGCTCCGGGCTGTTGCCGAGATAATCCGGCGACACCCCGTAGTTCACCTCGTTGGCGTGCATGATCGATTGGAACTGCTCGCGATACACGTCCGGATCGCCGTAGGCGGCGAGGCCCATGACCTTCGAGGCGTCGTAATGCGAGAAGCCGAGATAGCCGCTGAACACCTCCCAGATGAAGCCGATCGAGTGCGGATACTCGAAGGTCTCGATGGTCTGGATCCGGGTGCCGATGGCCTTCGCCAGCGAGGTGCCCGCGGTCTCGCCGATCCCGTCGATGGTCAGGATCGCCGCGCGTTCGAAACCTGAGGGAAAATAGGCGGAAGCGGCGTGCGCCATGTGATGCGGCACGAAATGCAGCCGCTGTCCCAGCGATCGTCCAAGCAGTTCGTCGACGGCGCCGGGCACCTGGCCGAGCCGGAGCCGGAAGGTCTCCTCCAGTCGCGGGTCCCACCAGTCGGCGCGATACCGCTTGCGGCGCTGCCTGGGATCGAACGAGAAGCCGACATGATCGATGTCGCGTGCGGTGAGCCCGGCGTGCTTCAGGCAAAAGCGGATCGCACGTTCGGGGAGTTGGTGCGGGTTGTCGAACTCGGCCGGCTTGCCGTGCTTGATGCGGTTGAACCGCTCCTCCTCGACGGCCGCCACGAGCCTGCCGTCGACCAGCAGCGCGGCGGCGGACTCGTGATAGACCGAGTTGATTCCAAGGATGTTCACCGGTAGCTCCCAGGCACCTGACGATTGGGGAAGATTGCCCAATCTGCGCGCAACAGTGAGGCTTTATCGAGATTGCCTGCGAAAGGTCCGGGCGCAGACAAGACGCTGGTCCGCGATCGCATCCCGACCGTCGATGAGCCCGGCCATGCCGGAACGAATGGGCCAGTAAATCCTACTGCGCGCTGGCAGCATCCAGTCGTTCGACCTGTTCCTTGCTCAGCTCGAGCTTGGTTGCCGCGACAAGGGTCGCGACCTGCTCGGGCTTGGTCGCGCTGGCGATCGGCGCAGTGATGGAGGGCTTTGCCATCAGCCAGGCGAGCGCGACCGAGGCCGGTTCGGCGCGCCTTTCCGCCGCGACCTCGTCGAGACAGGCGAGGATGCGCATGCCGCGCGGGTTCATGTATCTCGGAATGCTGCGTGACCCGCGCGGGCTCTTGGCGAAGTCGCTTTCCGAGCGATACTTGCCGGTGAGGAATCCGGCGGCCAGCGAGAAGAACGTGATCACGCCGACGTCGTTCTCCCGGCACACACGCTCGAGCGCGCCTTCATAGCTCGACCGTTCCGCCAGGCTGTATTCGGGCTGCATGCTCTCGTAGCGCGGCAGCCCGTTTGCCTTGGCGATATCGAGCGCGCTCTGGAGCCGCTCTGCCGAGAAGTTCGAGGCGCCGATCGCCCTGATCTTGCCGGCCTTGATCAGTTTGTCATAGGCCGCGAGCGTGTCCTCCTGCGGCGTCGTCTCGTCGTCCTTGTGGGACTGGTAGAGATCGATGGTCTCGGTTTGCAGCCGTCGCAGCGAGTCCTCGACGGCGCGCGCGATGTAGTCCGGCTTCAGTCCGACATTACCGCCGCCCATGTCCATGCCGACCTTGGTGGCGAGGATGATGCGGTCGCGGTTGCCGCGCGACTTCATCCATTTGCCGATGATGACCTCGGACTCGCCGCCGCTATGGCCGGGTACCCAGCGCGAATAGACATCCGCCGTATCCAGAAACGTCAGCCCGTGGTCCAGCACGTTGTCGAGCAGGCGAAACGACGACGTCTCGTCGACGGTCCAGCCGAACACGTTGCAGCCGAAGCAGAGCGGAGGAACGGAGAGGCCGGAACGGCCGAGCGGACGATGCTTCATGCTTGTTCTTTCGATTATTGACTGATCGCAGGCGACGCGTAGACAGTGAGACGGATCGCGTTTGTTTGCAAGACGCAGTTCCGATCGTCATCAGGAAGGCCGGAAACAACGAGTGCGGCGCACCGAGGCGGCCATGCCAATCTTGCCGAGCAAAGGAGAGGCTGGCGCGATCAGAGGGGATCGGGCCCATAGCGGTTCGGACCGGTGGTGCCGGGGCGGCAGCCGAGCTCGACGATCGTCCAGACGCTGACGGCAAGCGCAGCCAAGTCGCACACGCTCGCAATCGCACCTCCAAGCATCGCAATGGCCGCAAGGATCACAGGGCCGAGAAAGAACAACAGCAGCCACCAGCCGCTCTTGTCGCGATCGTGCAGACGCTTCTTGCTCACCGCGATTTGGGAGTTGAACATCAGGACGCCCGCGATCAACGCGACGCAGACCGCGAGATACGGCATCAAGCTTCCCAACACGATCATGACGAACAACAGCAGGAGAAGCAGGATCACCCAGGCGATGCACGCTCTCCAGTAGCCGGCTCGCGAAATCCGCCCGTCGAAATTGAACAGCAGGTCGTGCAATTGCTCGCGACCTTCGGGTATCGGGAGCAAGTCGAGCAAGCCGACCTCCGCTGCAATGCTTGAAGAACGCAGGCTGGTTTAACGGCCCGGATCATACTCGTTATACGGGTGTCCGCAAGCCGCGCCGGGATTGCCCATCCGCATTCCGGCAGCCGGACAGCGCCGATTACATACGTGTGCTTCGCTCAGCTTGGCTTCGCCGTCTCGTCGTCCCCCGATTCCTCTCCCGAGTCGGCCTTCGGCGGCCAGGCACCGCGCCGGACCAGCGCCTCGTGCAGCAGCTTCTCGATCTGGCCCTGGCGCGAGCGGAATTCCGCGGCGGCCAGGCGATCGAGGATATCCAGCAGCGGGCTGCCGAGCCGCAGCAGGATCGGCTCCTTGTCCGGCCCCTTCGGGCGCCCGCGCTTAGGCATACAGCGTTCCGGTGTTGACGACCGGGGTGGCGTCCTTGTCGGAGACCAGCACGACCAGCAGGTTCGACACCATCGCCGCCTTGCGTTCGGGATCGAGGTCGATGTCGGTCTGCTCCTTCAGCTTCTCGAGCGCTTCCCTGACGATGTCGACCGCGCCGGCAACGACGAGCTTGCGCGCGGCGATGACCGCGCTCGCCTGCTGGCGGCGCAGCATCACCGGGGCAATCTCCGGTGCGTAGGCGAGGTGGTTGATCCAGGCCTCGTCGATGGTCACGCCGGCCACCGCAAGCCGCTCCTTGAGCTCGACGACGAGTTCGTTGGTGACCTGATCGCCGCTCTCGCGCAGCGACAGCGTGCGCGCGGCGACCTGGTCGTGGCTGACGACTTCCTCGGGACCGGCATGCGTAACCGCCTCGTCGAAATCATAGGGATGGCGGCCGGCGATGTGGCGCAGCGCCGATTCGGTCTGCGCGCCGACGAAGTCGGCATAGTCGTCGATCTGGAAGATCGCCTTGGCGCTGTTCTCGACCCGCCAGACCACCACGGCGCCGATCTCGATCGGATTGCCGATCAGGTCGTTGACCTTCAGCTTGCCGCACTCATGGTAGCGCACCCGCTGCGACACCCTCGCGATCTTGAAGAACGGCACGGTGGCGCGCAGGCCTGGCGCGGAATCCGTGCCGACATAGGCGCCGAACAGTGTCAGCACTGCGCTTTCGTTCGGCTGCAACGAATAGATCGACCAGCCGGACAGGATGGCGCCGACGAGACACAGCAGCGCGCCGAGCAACGACCAACTCGAGACCTGGAGATCGCCATGGCCATCGCGGGAGAAAGCGCCATAGGTGATCCAGCAGGTGAGCACGAGAAGCACGAGCGCGATCAGAAGCGCGACATAGCCGCTGCCGACGAGCCTGGCAGGGCGGTCATCGACCCTGACCTTGATCGTGGAAAGGCCCGAACTGGAATGATCTTGCATGGTCATGGGAGCAAACCCCTGATGCATCCAGCATAATTGCTGATATTTTTTGATATCATAAAATAACGAAGTGCAGAAGCCGGCATGCGATGACATTGCCGCGATGGGCTTATTTCGTAGCCAGAACAACGACCTAGAGAGCACGTTGCTAGAGCCTGGTGGTTCCAAATCTCGCGCAAGACGTCGATCGGAAACCAGCTACGACGCGCGAAATGAAGTAGAGAGTGCGGTGTATGTACAGACGTTGCTGGCGGCGATTTGCGCGGCGGCATGGCTTGGGGTTGGGGTCTGAAGGTGCATCACTCGGTTTTTGGCTGCGCGGCAGCGGCGGTGCGCGCGGGATTGCCTGTCCGTATGATCGGGCTGGCCTGCAGTCTTGCGATCGGTTGTGTGCTCGATGGCGTTGCCCCACACGAGGCGGCAGCGCAGGTGCCATTCGCGCTGTTTCAGCCGGCGCGGCAGATCGAACTGGCGGAGCCGCTGGTGCGCGACGTCACCGGGCCGCCGACGGTCAGCCAGCGGCTCGACGGCACTGCGTTCTTTGTCGACGATCTCGGCCACATGCTGACCGCGCGCCATGCCGTCGCGGACTGCGTCCGCATTGTCGTCAGCAAGGAAGGCCGCTCCGTCACTGCGCGCCTGGTGGCGCTGGCCGCGACCGACATTGCATTGATCAAGGTTCCGCGAACGCTCGGCCTTGCAGCGGTATTCCCGCGCGCGACTGTGTCGGCAGCCAACGACATGGTGTTCGCCGAGGCCTATGACCGGCTGAAGCCGATGCTTGCGCATGGCGGTGCGCTCGGCAATGCGTTCGTCGATGGCACTCAGCGCGATCCCCAGCATCTCGTGCTGCGCTCGAATGTCACATTCGGTACCAGCGGTGCGCCGGTGCTGGATTCCCGCGGCCTGGTCGAGGGCGTGGTGAGCCGCCGGACCACGATCGATCGCGTGCTGGCGGTCGATGCCGCGCACGCCAAGTCGTTTCTCGAGACCCAAGGCGTCCGCATCCAGGAAGACGACCGGCCACAGATGAGCGGCACCGCGTCACGGGCGCATCGCGCCGCCAGCATCTCGGCGCGCGTCACATGCCTGCAACAATGAGCGACTAGTTGCTCGCGGATCGATGTTCGCGCGTCGTCCTGTCAGCTGCTGCCTGCGGTCAACCCTTGTCCAGAACCATGCTCATCTTGCGGGGCACGCTCGTGCTCTCGTTCGGCCTGCTGATCCTCTCCCCAGCGCCGGGCCATGCCCAGAACACCGACTTTCGCAATCCTGAACAGGCGCCGCCATCCTGGGCGCAGTTCGCCAAGCTGGTGAAGTACCGGTTCGAGGAATGGATCGCGGCCGACGAGACGGTTGCCAATCGCTTCCGCAACTGGGTCATCGAGCATTCCGGCAAGGAGAACGGGCCGCCGCCGACGCTCGTGGTGCGCGCCTGGCTCAACCCGGACGGCACCGTCGAGCGCGTCACGTTTGCTGCGCTCAGTGACGCCGGCGCGACCGAGGATCTGCGGACCATCCTGAAACGCGGCAATGTCGGCGAGGCGCCGCCGCCGGAAATGTTGCAGCCGCTCAACCTGCGCTTCTCGCTCAACCTGAAGAAGCCCTGAGCGGCTTCAGTCGCGCGGCGCCAGCGCGAGCTCCAGCAACGCGATACGCTGCAACGCATCGATCTCGCGCTCGCCGTCCTTCGCCGTGCGCAGGATCGATTCCGCGATCGTCTTGATATGCGAACTGCTGACCGGATCGGGCAGCGTCGCAACCGAAGACTCCAGCGCCCGTGTCATCAACTCGATCACCTCGGGCGCAAACGCTGCATTGGAAAAGTTCTTCATTGCTCGGAATGCCACTCAAATCTTCAGGGAATCGCCCCGCGGCAGATAACGCCTGATCAGCGTCGCAGTTCCGGTTGCTTTAGATTTTGTCTAATTCAAAACAGGGGTGTCGTCGTGTCGACGCGCGCTTGCAAAGCATGCCGAGAGACGCACTGTCGCGTGCTTGATGCGCAACACTTCGTCGCGCAAGCGCTGATGTGGAGAGGTTCTAGGTTTCGAATCGAGGCCCCACAATTTTCGTTGCGCTAGATCATCACCGTTGCTGACGCAGTCGGCGTGACGGGGATGGGGCAAGTGAATTTTTTTCAAGACGTTTGGTCGGGCGGCAAGCCTGAGTGCGGCGAGCTGTGCCATGGTTTCAATCAGCGCATTCGAGCCGGCGCATGCGCAATCGCAAACGCTCCCTCCCGTCACGGTTGATCAGCCGAAAGCCCCGACCGTGCGCCGCGCCGCGCCGACCCGGCGTGCGACGGCGCGCGCGCCGGTGCGCCGGCAGCAGGCGGCTGCGCCGCTACGG
>NZ_DDOP01000081.1:128571-226251 GCF_002341725.1 Bradyrhizobium sp. UBA2491 | reverse complement strand
TCGAACATCGTGTCCGGCTTGCTCACCGTCCAGTACTTGCCCTTGTGCGTCCACGGTCCCGGCTCGGTCCACATCTTCAGGATGATCTCGAGCGCCTCGCGGGTCATGTCGCGGTTCTGACCACTCATGCCGTCGACATTGAACATCGCCCAGTCGCTCGGCAGGCCCGATGCGGCGACGCCAAAATTCAGGCGCCCGTTCGAGATGTGGTCGAGCATCGCGACGCGGTTGGCGAGCTCGGCGGGGTGGTGATACGGCAGCAGGAAGCCGCCGGGGCCGATGCGCAGATTCTTGGTCTGCAACAGCGCCTGCGCCACCAAGAGATCGGGCGACGGGTGCGGCTCCCAGGGCGCGGTGTGGTGCTCGCCGATCCAGGCTTCCTGATAGCCGAGCTCATCGAGCCAGCGCATCGTCTGCAGGTCCCAGTCGTGCCCTTCCTTCAATCCGCACTCCGGCGGGTGCGAGGGCATGGTGAAGTAGCCAAGCTCCATGTGCGTTTCCTTCCTTTGCGTTACGGTTCAGTCATGCAATGCGTCTTGCCGCGCATTGACACGACAATCAGCAAGCGCTGTGCCAGCAAGGAAATCGCAGGGAAGGATGCGAAAGGGCCTATTTCGGTCGCCGGCGAGCGCCGTCCGGGGACAGATCGGGTGGTTGCCGTCTCATCGTCGCGAGACGGTGTCGCAACGATGAGACGCGACGGGTGCGCTCGTGCTCCCTCTCTCCGTTCTCACGGGGAGAGGGGGCTGCGCCCGCGTTAGCCCGCCGCGCGGCGCGGCATCACGTTGGTGTCGGGCTCGGAGGGCGCCGGGATCTGCATCAGGATGGTCTGGCCCATCGAGGCGATCTGGATGCCCTCGTCCTGGAAGCGCCGCTTCATGCGGCGGTTGAACTCGCGCTGCACCGCCCAGCGGCCGCTATCGGTGCAGCGGATCTGGCCGACGATCGTGACGACCGAGCCGTCGACCTTGTCGACGCCCCACAATTCGAGGTCGCCGCGGATGAATGCGCGATACGCCGTCTCCTGCCGCATCCCGACGACGATGTCCTTCAGGATCTCGCCGGCGCGATCGGTGTCCTCCTTGAAGGCGATGTTGACGCTGACGGCGGCATTGCCGGCGCCGCGGCTGGCATTGGTGATCGTCGTCACCGCGCTGAACGGCACGACGTGCACCGAGCCGTCGCCGGCGCGCAGCCGCATGGTGCGGATCGAGACGTTCTCGACCACGCCCGAAAGGCCGGACACCGTGACGGTGTCGCCGACCTGCACGGTGTTCTCGAGCAGCAGGAACAGCCCGGTGATGAGGTCCTGCACCAGCTTCTGCGAGCCGAAGCCGATCGCGATGCCGACGATGCCGGCGCCCGCGAGCAGCGGCGCGACATTGACGCCGATCTCGCTCAGCGCGGTGAGCCCGACCACCGCCACGATGATGCAGAACAGCGCGGTGCGCAGCATCGGCTGGAAGGTGCGCAGGCGCGCGGCGCGGGCGTAATGCCCTTCGCGCGACAGCGTGTCGATCTGCCGGTCCATGAACGCGTTGGCGACCTCCCAGATCACGACCGCGGCGAGCGCGGCAATTCCGACCGTCACCAGCGCCGAGATCAGCCGGGAGCCGATCTGGCCGCCATAGAACCAGACGATGGCATCGACACCCCAGACCTCGAGCAGCGCGACGAAGCCGATCAGCGCGATCACCGCCGACACCACCTTGCGCAGCAGCGGCAGATAGCGGTTGGCACGCGACTCCAGCCCCGGGAAACGTTGCAGCAGATCCGGGCTGATGCTGAAGCCGCGGTCGATCAGGCTCAGCACCACCATGGTGACGAGGCGGGTGACCAGCAGCACCGCGACTGTGCCGACGAAATATTGCAGCAGCAGCGAATAGCCGTTGCGGATGTTGAGCGCCCACACCGCCCACAGCGCGAGATCGAGCGCGATCGCCAGCACATGCCAGAGCGACGCGAGGCGGTTGCGCGTCCGCGCCGCAAGCCCGGTGCGATCGGCCGGCGCGCGAATGGCGGCGGCGACCTGGCGGCGGCATTGCAGGATGATGACGACGACGAACAAATGCACGACCAACATCACGAGCCGCAGCAGCGCGGCGTAGCCGGCACGATGCAGCCCGAGCAGCAGCGCGACATTGGCAAGGCAGATGCCGGATACGCCGACCGCGACGATGCGCCGGGCCCAGATCTCGATATAGGCCGCGGTCTCGGCCCGGACGCGGAACAGGCCGAACGGACCGGCGAGTGCCCGCACCGCGCAGATCAGCGCCCGCGAGAATGCGTAGGCATTGACGACCGCGAGGATCACCAGCCGCGTGGTCGACTGTTCGCCGATCTCGGTGCCGAGCAGTGCGGTGGCGACGCTGACGAAAACCACGACCGGCAACAGTTCGAGCACGAGGCGCCCGACCACGAAAGGCAGCCGGATCACCGACTGCCAGGCCCGCGCCAGGCTGAGCCGGCGGCGATGCAGTTCGGGCTCCGGCGTGACGTCGGCGACCGATGACGGTGGATCGACACTCGCCAGCACCTGCGCCGGCACCCGTGCGGTCCGCGGCAGCCGCTGCTCCAGGAACGCCACTGGCCGCTTGATCAGGCGAAACACCACCCATTCGGCGGCCAGCGCACATCCGAACACCAGCGCCAGCTTCCAGGCGATATCGATCAGCAAACCATAGGCAGCGGGATCGTTGGCGGTGCGAACGAACCAGTAGTAGAACGCCGGGAAATGCGTCAGCGTACGCGCAACATTCGCGACCTCGCGCGACATCTCCGTCACCTGCTCGGATACCATCAGCAGCAGTTGCGCGCCGAGACTGTCCGCGGTGAGTGGAATCGGCGAACGCTGCTCGGGCGCGGGCTCCGCAGCCGCCGGCTGAGCCGTGGCCTGCGGCGAGGCCTTGGCGATGGCGCGCAGCGTGTTGATGATCTCGCCGCGCTTCTTGTCGTCCTGCAACGTTTCGAGCGCGCGCTTGGCCTGCTCCGGCGTCAACGCGTCGCTGGTACTTGGTTGTGGCGGCGCTGGCTTGGCGGCCGGTTGCGCGAGCACCGGAGAGACCAACAGGGTGAAGACGAGAAGAATCGCAAAACGGAGTTTGTGCGACACGAGAGCCTCATAAAAACAATGGCGCGACGGAAGATTCCTGGGAGAGAATCTGCCTCGCGCTCGCGTCATGTCGGATAACTCCTTTTCGCCCCGATGATGTGTCGGAAGTTTGCCGCTGTGGCGGCCATGTCTTGGCATTTGCCGCAACATGATCGTCACAAGCATTGAGCGGCGTTTACACATGCGCCGCGTTCCCTGCCGAGCCGGCCGACCGGCTCACCACACGTCAGGGGTGAGGTGGG
Source organism: Bradyrhizobium sp. UBA2491 (assembly GCF_002341725.1). NCBI lineage: Bacteria > Pseudomonadati > Pseudomonadota > Alphaproteobacteria > Hyphomicrobiales > Nitrobacteraceae > Bradyrhizobium > Bradyrhizobium sp. UBA2491. The sequence continues at coordinate 222,897 of NZ_DDOP01000081.1, read as the reverse complement.
CAAATCTTTCGCTTGACGCAGGCCGACGGCCATGATGTTCTCATTTTGTTCTTTTTGTTTCCGATTGCGTTTCGAGGATCCGATGCACGACGTCCTTGCCGAGAGCGGCCCGATCAAGCTGTTCATTCATGACGACGACGAGACACCGATAGATTTCATCCGGAACCTGCTGCGGACGGTATTTGGCAAGTCCGGGAAAGAGGCGATCGCCGCCACCGCACGGATCGAGGCCCTGAGCGGAATTGCATGCGGCCCCTATCCGGCGACAGTGGCCCGGGCATTGCTGGAGTCGGCCGAGCAGCTGATCCGCAGCAACGGCTATTCCTTGCTGATCACGAGCGCAGCTGCCGATGCGGCCCGGCCATGCGAGCTCTGTGGCGCGCTGGACCCTGTCACGGACGTTTTCCTCGGCCGCAAGACGGTCTGCCTGTGCAGCAACTGCCTGCTCGCCACCAGGGCCAGTTCGGAAAACCTGCCGGGCGAGGAGTTCCGATACGCCTTCGTAGCACTCGATTGGCATTTTGCCGGCGTGCCGCGCAACCAGATCCTGACCAGGTCGCGGCAGTTTCCCGGGCATATGCGTGCCGATGTTCAGATCGCGATCGACCGGCTGTTCGACACGCCGCTTCATTTCTTCGGCCTTCATGAGGAACACCGCTACGAGACCCTCGCCTTTGCCGCGCTGATGGAGAACAGCCGCAACGCACCTGCAATCGCGCCACCGCAATATCACGACGTCGACGTCGGGGAGCCGGAGCCGGTGAAATGCCTCACCAACGGATTATGGCTGTGCCGGACCGAACAGCTGCGCTACGCGGTGCTGCTCAGCCACCACCGTGATTATCAGAGCGAGCCGAGCTTGCGGATCGAGCTCGCGGTGCCGGCAGGCTCCGCAGGAAACAGCCTCGTGCAACAGACCTTTGCCGAGCTCGAAGCTGCCGTGCATACGGCACGATCCTACCGCGGCAAGATCCTGTCGCTGGAAGACGCCGCCGACTATCGCGGTCGCGCGCGCGGCGTGACCGTACATCGTCTGCCGACGGTCGCCCGCGACGACGTAATCCTGCCGGACCGGACCTTGCGGCTGCTCGACCGCAACGTGCTCGACTTCGTCGAGAGCCGCGATCTGCTGCGCAAGCTCGGCCAGTCGACCCGCAAGGGCATCCTGCTCTATGGCCCGCCGGGCACCGGCAAGACCCACACCATTCGCTATCTCGCCACCAACCTGCCCGGTCACACCACGCTGATCATCACCGCCGAGCAGGTCGGGCTGCTCGGCGCCTATATGAACCTTGCGCGGCTACTGCAACCGACCATGGTCGTGATCGAGGATGTCGACCTGATCGCGCGCGACCGCAAGGGCATGAGCGGACCGTGCGAGGAATCCCTGCTCAACAAGTTGCTCAACGAGATGGACGGCCTGAAAGAGGACTGCGACATCCTGTTCGTGCTGACCACCAACAGGCCGGAAGAGCTGGAAGGCGCGCTGGCCGGCCGGCCCGGCCGCATCGACCAGGCGATCGAGGTGCCGCTGCCCGACGAAATCGGACGCTGCAAGCTGATCCGGCTCTACGGCCGTGGCCTGCCGCTCGAACCGTCCGTTATCGATGCCGCGGCGCAGCGCACCGAAGGCGTCAGCGCCGCCTTCATCAAGGAGCTGATGCGCCGCATCGCCCAGGCCAGCATCGCCCGCGACGGCGGCCGGCATATCACCACCAAAGACATCGACGGCGCGCTGAACGAGATGCTGTTCGACGGCGGCCGGCTCAACGTGAAGCTGCTCGGCGGAGCACAGCGGATGAGCGCGGGGTGAGGCCGCGCCCGGCCGCATGGTCGCCGCGGGCAACAACCGCCGCTGCCTGATCAGCGGAGGCTGTTGCGCAGAATCTGAAGCTGCGTATTGATCGAGCTGGTCAGCAGTTGGTTTAGGAACTCGTGCGCGTAGGGATTGCTGATGTCCCTCCGCCATGGTCGCTTGACGATCGCTGGCATCGGCTTGCCCGCATTGGGACCGCGCGCAAAGGCAACCGTGATCTTGTCCGTGTTGACTTGCGACAAACTTCCCAATGCTCCCGGTCCGGTAAAGTTCACGAGTTGCCAGGTCGGCCCGATCGCGCTCAGATTCTTCGTGATCACGAACGTGATTGTTCCGCCGAACACCCCGCCCGGCGTCGCTAACGTAATGGTGTCGTCGCGGCGAGGCGTCAGTGCGGCCATCGCCACGAAATCGCTGAGGCCCAGCCTTCCCGATAGATTGGTATCTGCGGGCGGGCATTCATGGAGATTCGTGCCGCTCTTCCATTCGCGATAGATTTCCCGCGTCGACAACTGAATGTTCTCGGTGAAGGTATGGTCGCGTGACCCACTGAGAGTGCCGCTGACGTTGAATGTGAACGACGTCGGCGGATGAAGGTAGCTCATGTTTGGCGCCAAGCCGCCAGTATCATTGACCTCAACCGATAGCGAGATCTCGGCATCGTAGTCTCCGTTCAGGAGAAATCGTCCATGGAATGCGGCCACGTCGTCGCTATCATCGCGAACCATCTCCTTGATCTCGCACTGGATGCGATCAACGATCGACTTCACCGTCGGTTGGCCGGCAGAATCATATGGAACATCGTAGATCGGTACGGCACATCCGCTGAGGAACGAGGCACACAAAGCGGCAGCGGCAAGCATTCCCGGTTTTGCGGGTGACATGGCAATCTCTCAAAAAAAATGTTCTGGTCGTCAATCGTTCAGGCGCAAGAGCCTTCGACCCAGTTCGCAACCGAACCGGGATGAGCATTGGCAATCGCGTTACATTCGGCTTCGGTGACGCCCGAGATATCGCGATCGGGCACGCTGGGAGCCGCTATGGTGCAGCACCCCTTCGGATGTGCGGCCGCGGCCCTTGTCGTTGCGGCCTGCGGCAAGGCCGCCGTCATTCGCGGCTTCCCTGCGGCCTTTGCTTTCTTGGCCTTCCTTGCCTTGACCTGCTTACTTGCCTTGACCGGCTTCTTTGCCTTGCCGGCCTTCCGTGCCTTGGCTTTCTTCATCAGACCCCCCAGCCGATGCGATCGTTGCAATGATCGGTTTCCGCATTCGGCGCGCACGCGGGGGAAGCTTCAATATGTTTTGTTGCAGCTTTAGAATTTTTCAATCATATGTTGCATCAAATCCACATTCCCGTGTCCGGTGAGCTCTACGACGCCGGCGGCAGCAGCAATTTGTGCGCACCTTGTGCCACCCGCGCCAGCTCGTCCGACATCCGCGCCAGCACGCCGTCCCAGGCCTGCGGCTTGTCCTGGCGGAACAGCCGCATGGTCGGGTACCAGGGCGTGTCGGCGCGATCGCGCAGCCAGCGCCAGTCGAGCGCGTACGGACACAACATCCAGACCGGGCGGCCGAGCGCGCCGGCGAGATGCGCCACCGAGGTGTCGACGGCGATGACGAGATCGAGCGAGCAGACGGCCGCCGCGGTATCGGCGAAATCGCCGAGCGTCGGCGCGAGGTCGACGATGTCAGCGGCAAGCCGCCGCAGCACCGGCGCATCGTCCGGGCGCGGCTCCTTCTGCAGGCTGTAGAGCTGGACGCCAGGCGTCACCAGCCGCGGCAGCACGGCGTCCGCCGATAGCGAGCGCTGGCGATCGCCCTTGTGCCTGGGATTGCCGCTCCAGACCACGCCGACCTTCAGCGCGGAGACGCCGCTCAGCGCTTCGCGCCAGCGCGCGAGCTTGACGACATCCGCTTGCAGATAGCAGATCGCCGCGGGGATGGTCTCGACGGTGGTGCGGAAGATCCGCGGCAGACTGAGCAGCGGCAGTTGCAGATCGAACGGCGGCAATGGCTCGCCGCGCGCGAACACCGCGACATCGGGCAGCATCGGGCGCAGCAGCGACACCAGCGCCGGCTGCACTTGCAGCAAGATCCGGCCGCCCCTGTCCGCCAGCATCGGCACGTAGCGGACGAAATTGATGGCGTCGCCAAGCCCGTATTCGGCGAACAGCAGCAGCGTGCGGCCTGCGAGCGGCTCGCCCTGCCATTCCGGCTCGTCGAACACGGGATCGCCATCGCTCAGCATCTTGGCCTTGCGGCGCCACTGGTATTCCTCGAAGCCCTCCTCGAACTCGCCATTCATCAGCAGGAAATGAGCGTGGTTGTAATGCGCGAGCGGCTGCTGCGGATCGAGCGTGATGGCCCGGCGCGAGGCCACCAGCGCCGCGTCGATGTCGCCGGCATTGCGCAGCGCGACCGCCAGATTGGCGTATCCCTTGGCGAAGTCGGGGTCGAGCTCGATGGCGCGCCGATGCGCGGCCACCGCGGCATCGACCAGGTTCTGGGCCTCGAAGATGATCCCGAGATTGGTATGCGCGGCCGCATGGTCCGGCTTGATCGCCAGCGCGAGTTCGGCGCACGCGATCGCATCATCGACCTCTCCGAGCTCGAACAGGCAGGCGCCGAGATTGTTGAGGATGACATGATCTGACGGGTCGCGGGCCGAGACCTGTCGATAGATGCGGACGGCTTCGTCGCGCTCGCCCGCCTCATGCAACACCATGGCAAGCAGGCGTTGCGGAGCGAGGTTGACCGGATCGAGCGCGATCGCCCGGCGATAATGCTGGATCGCATCCCGCAGCCGGCCCTGGCGATAGCTTGCCGCGCCGAGGCCGCTGTGCAGCCCGGCATTGCCGGGTTCGGTGCCGAGCCCGCTGCGATAGGCCGCGACGGCGGCATCGAGCTTGTCCTGATCGGTCAGCACGTTGCCGAGATTGAGCCAGACCCCGCAATAGGCTGGATCGCGCGCGATCACGTCGCGATAGGCCTGTTCCGCTTCGATCAGCTTTCGCTGCCCGGCCAGCGCGACGGCCAGATTGAACCGCGCCCGCGTCAGGCCGGGATCAAGTGCGATCGCGCGGCGAAATGCGGCCTCGGCCTCGTCGAAGCGCGACAGGTCGCACAGCGCAGCACCGAGCTTCATGTGGAGGCCGGTATCACGCGGCCGCAGCGTCACGCCACGCTGGAACGCCGCCACCGCGCCCTCGTGCTCGCCCTTCACGGCGAGCGCATCGCCGAGCGTGCCGAACGCGGGTCCATGATGCGGATCGAGGCTGAACACCCGGCTCAGCAGCACCGCGCCTTCCGCGGCGCGATCGGTCACGAAGGCGATCACCGCGGACAGATGCAGCGCCGGGACATGATCGGGATCGGCGGTGAGGATGTCGCCGCACAGCGCGCCGGCCTCCGTCGCGCGGCCCGCGCCATAATGCGCAACCGCATCCAATAGCATCCGATCAACCACCGCATTGCCCACGATACCACCCCGTCGTCATGACCCCGATGGGGATTAAACGGATGGCGCCGCCAAATCCGGCACGCGAATATCGGACAGGCGTGTCAGATCTTGCGACGGGTCGCGAGGCGCGACGCTCCGGATCCGGGCCTCGTTTGGTCGAGGCAATCCTGAATGGCTTTGCCGAGCCGCATCACGATCAATTCGGGATCACCATGATCAATCGCCGGCGAGCGGAGCGCGGCACGCAGTACGGCAAAGCCGAGCACATAGGACGTGATCAGCGCCGCGCGCAGCTCGGCTTCTGCACCGTCCATGCGCTCCGCCAGCGGCTTGACGAAATGAGCATGCAGCGCCTGCGACAGGATCGAGGCCGCGACGGGACTGCCGACGGAGCGAAGCAGGAACGCGAATTCGTCGAAATCCGCGGCAGGCGGCTTCTCGATCGGACCCAGCAAATGCCTGGCGACGCGCGCACCGAGACCGTGCAGCGGCCCCTCGAAGGCCGGCTCCAGGCTGAAGGCGCCGTTGGCAATTTCGGCGAACAGGGTTTCCTTCGACCCGAACAACCGCGGCAGCATCGCGGGATCGACACCGGCATCGGCAGCGATCTCGCGGACACCGACCGTGTCGTATCCGGCGCGGGTGAAGGCTCGCCGCGCAGCCGCAAGGATGCGGGCACGGCTTTCTGCCGCGGACAACCGGACCGGCCTGCGCCCATTATCAACAGTCGTTGACATTTCTCGGAACTCACGCTATCTGCTTCATCAACACTCGTTGATAAATGAGGTCACATGACAAATCCAGACCAATCGTCCGATCTTTCGGGACGGATCGCCCTCGTCACGGGGGCAAGCAGCGGCATCGGCCGCGCGACGGCGGCGCGGATCGCCAGATCAGGCGCGCAGGTGATCGTAGCCGGACGCGATGCGCCGCGCCTTGATGCTGTGATGCGCGAGATCGGCGCAGGCGCGGAAGCCGAATTGGTCGATCTCGCCGAAGCCCGCGAGATCGCAGGCCTGATGCAGCGCGTGGCCGCGCGCCACGGCCGGCTCGATATCCTTGTCATCAATGCCGGCGTTTCGAATGCTCCCGAGATCGGCGAACTGACGCCCGCCAGCTATGACAGGCTGATGGACGTGAACGTTCGGGGAAGCGTGTTCACTTTCGTCGAAGCGCTGCCGCTGCTCGCCGACGGCGCATCCGTCGTGTTTGTCGGCTCGGTCGCCGGTCGCAAAGGCCAGCCCGGCGATCCGCTCTATGCGGGCAGCAAAGGCTTTATCCGCGCCTTCGTCCGCAATGCCGGAACATCACGCGAGCTGATGGCGCGGCGCATTCGCGTCAATGTCGTATCGCCGGGACCGATCGAGACCCCGCTGACCGAACGGGCAACCGCCGATGTTGCGATCCGTCGTTATGTCGAGAGCCTGATTCCGATGGGCCGCTGGGGAGGCGCCGAGGAAGTGGCGGAAGCGATCCGCTTTCTCGCCTCACCCGCAGCAGGTTTTACGACCGGCGCGGAGCTCACAGTCGATGGCGGCATGGCCCATGCCTGACAGCGACCCGGCCAAACCCCGCCGGCTCGCCCGCCATCGTCCCTCTTGACGACGACCCCATCATGTAACATATGAAGTTACATGATCCGCGATAGCCGCCTGTCCAGCGTCCTGCATGGCCTGCTCCACATGATCGGAGCAGGCGAGCCGGTCACATCAGAGCAACTGGCGCAGGCGATGGCCACCAACCCGGTGGTGGTGCGCCGCGTGATGGCGGGCCTGCGCGAGCAGGGCCTGGTCCGCTCCGAGAAGGGCCATGGCGGCGGCTGGACCTTGGCGCGCGATCCCGCCGCCATCACGCTCGCGGACATCTATCGCGCGGTCGGCGCGCCCACCATCGTCGCGATGGGCCACCGTTCGGAAAATCCCGGCTGCCTCGTCGAACAGGCCGTCAACGACGCGCTCTCCGGGACGTTTCGCGAGGTGGAGGCGCTGTTCCTGAAGCGGCTCGGCGCGGTGACGCTCGAAGCGCTCGCCAGGGATTTCAAGCGCCGGCTCGCCAAACACAAACAAGGACTCGAGGACCAGATTCATGCAGTCAAATGAGCCGGCGAAGCCGCTACCGTTCCACGATCCTGCGCACTGGGACAAGATGGTTGCGACCTACGAGGCGCAGTCGCAGCCATTCACGACACATTTCGCCGAGGCCGCAGTCGCGCTGCTCCCGATCGGCCCGTCATCGAAAGTGCTCGACGTCGCGACCGGCACCGGTGTCGCGGCGCTGGCCGCCGCCCGCACCGGTGCTGCGGTTACCGCGATCGACTTCTCCGCCGGCATGGTGGCGCGGGTCCGTGCGCATGATGTGGCGAATATCGAGGCACGGCAGATGGACGGCCAGGCGCTCGATCTGCCGGACGCCGCTTTCGATGCGGTGGTGTCCGTATTCGGCGTGATGCTGTTTCCGGACTGGCGCGCCGGCTTGCGTGAGATGGCACGGGTGACGCGATCAGGCGGATCGGCGGCGATCGCGGTCTGGAAGAACGCCGATGGTGCCGCCGTGCATCTGCTGCTGTCGCAGGTCATCCGGCGGCTCTATCCTAAGAAGGTCACGCCGATGCCCTGCACCGGTCTCGCCGAGCTCGCCGACCCCGACCGCCTCAGTGCCGCGATCGCCGCCGCCGGCTTCGCTGATCCTGTCGTCACCGAGGTCACCCGTGACTTCGAACTCAATGTCGGCAACCCCGGCGAGATCGAGAAATTGTTCGAATTCATGCCGCATTGGAGCGGGCTCGATGCGGACCAGAGCGCGGCAGTCGCGCGCGCGTTCCGCGCCGAGATCGAACGCGGACGGGTTGGCGACAGCTTCGCGATTCCCTCGACCGCGCTGATCGCGAGCGCTGTGCGCCGTTAATTTCGCGGATCATCCGCCAGCCAGCGCGGCCGCCGTTCCCGCTGTCGGCCGCGCGAGCGCTTGTCGTCCAGCTCCTTCGTGTCACTCGGCGGCCGCAGACCGGGACTGTTGGCCCAGCGATCGATTTCCTCGATGACCCGCCGGTGGCTCGGCCGTAGCGTCGACGGGCCACCGGGCTCTTGCGAAAGCTTTCGGGGCAGCTTGACCTGTTCTGGCATGGCTGGGCTCCAAGAGCTGGGCATTACGCAGTACACGCGCGGCGATCGTGTCGCCGCTTGAAGACGTTCTACGCACGCGACTTCAGCAGATCGCGAATCTCGGTGAGCAGCTCCTGGTCCCTGGTCGGCTTCGGCGGCTCGGCCGGCGCCGCGGGCGCTTCGCGCTTGAGCTGGTTCATGAGACGAACAACGATGAACAGCACGAACGCCACGATCAGGAAGTTGAGCGTCAGGGTCAGGAAATTGCCCCAGGCCAGCACCGCGCCCTGCTTCTTGGCATCGGCCAGGTTGGTCGCCGTCACCGACTTCGAGAGCGCCGTGAAATAGTTGGAGAAGTCGAGCCCGCCGCTGACCGCGCCGATGATCGGCATGATGATGTCCGCCACCATCGACGACACGATCGCCCCGAACGCCGCGCCGATGATCACGCCGACGGCGAGATCGACGACGTTGCCCTTCATGGCAAATTCCCTGAATTCCTTCAGCATGTGATGTCCTGTTGCAAAGGCTGTGGCGCGATCCGGCACCGTTGGTCGCCGGCCGCAACGAAGGCGCGGAAAAATTATCGGCGGTCTGCCGGCTTCGCCGGCGCCGCAGCGGATTGCGCAGGCGCGGCCTGCTCCCACGGCGCGGGCAGGATGACCCGCGCCGGCGGCGGGGTCTGCGCGGCGCGCTGCACGGTCGCATTCGCCGGCCGCGGCACGTCGCCGCCGCTATCGGCATTGACGACGGCGATGCTGACGCCGAGCGCCAGCGCGACGAGGCCGAGCCCCGCGCCGATCAACGCGGCGAACCGCGCGACGCCGGTCTGCCGGTCCAGGATGGCAAGATGAGATGAGGTCATCGCAACTGCTCCTCACGCAATACACATGGTTTGGAGCCGCGCGAGGCGCGAACGCCCCGCACGGCTCGAGGCAGGTCATCAGGTCTTGATGTCGGCCGGCAGCTTGCCGCCATTGGCAGCCAGCTTGGCCATCACCTGCTGATGCAGCCAGACGTTCATCGCGGCGGTGTTGTTGGTATCGCCGGTGTAGTGCAGCTCCTTGGCGAGCTCCTTGCGCGCAGCAAGGCTGGAGTCGAGGCCGAGCGCCTTCATCAGGTCGACGATCGAGGTCCGCCAGTCGAGCTTCTCGCCCTTGGCGGCGGCCGCCTTGTCGACGATCGCGGCGACGTCAACCGTCTGCGCGGCAGGCGTAGCGGGCGCAGCCGACGGTGTCGACGCCGGCGCCGCTCCGGGTGCAGGTGCCGCAGTCGCTGTGGTCTCAGCCGTCTTGGCCTGGGCGCCGTGGCCAAAGATTGCGCCCATGATGCTTCCAAAAATACTCATGTTCTCTCGCTCCGTGCGCCCGAGACACTGCTGGCCTCATGGCTGGTTCCGGTGACGGAGCGGACGATAGGCAGGCCATTGGCCGAGTGGAAGATGACCATCGTCACTATCGGAGTGTGGGAGGGCGTGGTGCAGTCGGGGAGAGAATCGTGCGGTCGTGCGCCGCACGTCGAGAGCGTTTCATCGTACGCCCCACGTGCGATGAAGTCAGCCGTCCCGGCCCGATTCGCCAGCCCCGAGAAGTCGGGACGGCTGACACCAAACTGCGTGTAATTGCGCGAACTAGAGCTGACGGCGACGGATGGTTTGCGCGAGCTCGGCAATGCTTTCCGCGATGCCGACGCCGGTCTTGGCGCTGACCGACCTGACGCTGGACTTGCCGAGTTCGGCGATCACGCCCGCGCTGCCCGCGGCCTCCGGCAGGTCGATCTTGTTCAACAGCGCCCTGTACGGCCGGCCGGGGAAGCGCGCCTCGAAGCCGCGCACCAGTTCGACCATGCGGGTCACGGTCTGCGGTCGCGTCACGTCGGACACAATGATCGCGGCCGACGCGCCGGTGACATAGACGGTGTCGAAAATCTGCGTGCCGAAATCGCCGTCGGTGTCCCACAGCACGAGGCGGGTCGGATCGCTACCATCCGCCGCGACCACGTCATGGCTCAGGATCTCGACGCCGAGCGTCGATTTGTACTGGCCCTCGAACCGGTTGTAGATCAGCCGATAGAGGATCGAGGTCTTGCCGACCCCCATATCGCCGAGCAGCATGACTTTCGCGGTGAGCATCAGCGCGCCACTTCGCCTCGATAGACCGTCTCGAACGCCACCCGGCGGTTGCCGCCGACGGTGGCGTCGGGCCGATCGGTGATCGGCATCGTCGCCGCGCGCGACACCAGGATCAAGCGCGACGGATCGACTCCGAGCGCGGCCAGCCTGCGCTGCACCTGCTCCGCGCGCTTGCGCGCCAGCGTCCGGTTGGTGCCTTCGGTGCCGCTCTGATCGGCATAGCCGACGATCCTCACCCTGAGATCGTTGTTCGCCAACAATCCGGCCAGTTCGCGAAGCTGCTGCTCGGCCTGATCGTTGTCGAGGAATTCGTCGGCGTTGTTGACGAAGAAGATGGCGGTGGAGGCGATGAAGCGGTCGAGCCGCGCCGCTGGCCCGTCGGTGACGGATTGCAGCTTGGCATATTGCTCGCCGAGCCTAGCGTACTGCTCGCCGAGCTTGTCATATTGCGCGGTCAGCCCGGCATAGCGCTGCTCGCCCGACTTCGCCTGCGCGCTCATCGCCTCGCGCATCTGGTCGAGGCTCGCCTGCAGGCGCGTCAGGCTCGCCGCGATGCTGGCCTGTGACGCCGCGACCTGATCCGGCGCGGATACCAGACCGATGCGGTTGACGATCTTGTAAGGCGCAGCGGCCGTTGCGAGCACCTCGAGCAGCGGCGCGGTCTCCAACTGGCTCGGCTCGATGCCCGAGACCGCGACGCTGGACTTGCCGTGATCGAAGTCGAGCCGCAGCGGGAACGTGGCCAGCAGCGGCTGGTTGGCGGTGAATTGCTCCAGCGCCGCATGGGTCCGCCGCTCCAGCAGGCCGCGTGTCACCGACATCGCAGCAAGCCAGAGCAACAGCGCGGCGACCGCGGTGAGCACCGCGATCAGGATGACCTTGCCGCGCCGGCTCGCGATCCTGGGCGGCGCGTCGTCGGTCTCGATCGCAGCGACCAGCGCAGCGAGCATCGGGGCATCGCAATCCGCGCCGCGGTCGATGCGCTCGATCGCATCGAAGAACAGCGAATTGATCCTGGCATTGTCCGCCGGGCGCAGCGGGCCCAGACATTCCGCCGCCAGGATGAAGCGGGGCGAGGCGCGCAGCGCGATCTGCCGGCCGCCGAAATCGAGCGTTTGCAGATTGCCCTCGCCGGCGAGCGCCTGCACCGAGAATTCCAGGATCGCCGCCACCATCGCGCTGAGCAGATCGGCGCGCTCGTCGGGGGTCGCGTCGCGCTTCCAGTCGGCGATCAGGCGACCATTGCCGCGCTCGATGATCAGCAGGCGGTTGACCTGCGGCGGGCTGTCGGCCAGCACGAACTCGCTGATCGGGCGTCCCGTCGCCAGCGACTTGATCCGCCCCACCCACAATTGCGCCGAGGTCAGCGCGTTGATGCGCTGCTCGAGCGAGGCGACCACTTCCCGGAACGCATTCGCGACCGCGGCGCTGACCAGGCGGCCGACGATCGGATAGAGCGCCTCGATCATCTGCTCGCGCGAATTCTTGATCTCGTTCCTGATCGCGGAGACCACGACCGGCGCGATCGCGGTCGCGAGTTCGCGCGGCCGATTGACCTCGGCGCGCTCCAGCGCCTCCACCAGGATGCCGGCGGTTGCGGTCTCCAGCCGGTCGGCGTTGCCGACATAACGCTGCAACGAGTCGAGTTCGGCCTCCAGCGACGTCAAGCGCGTCGCTTCAGGCTGAAACAGCAAAGTCCTGAGCTGCTCGATCTCGCGGTTCTGGCCGGCAGCGGCTGCCATGGCTATTTGCCCGTGCGGCCCGATCCCAATCCGCTGATGGCCGCGCCGAGCTGGGTGATCGCCGCGCCGACATCCTTCAGCGAGTCGAGGCGCTTCTGCTCGGTATCCCGTTCGAGATCGGAGAGCCTCGCCTGCAGGGCGGTGACCTCGTTGGTGAAATCCGCCTGCATCTGCTTCAATTGCGCCTGCATCTCCTCGCGCAGGCCCGCGAGGTTGGTCTCGATCGAGCGCTGCGCGCCGCCGAACAGAAGATCGCGGACCTGATCGATCGCGGCCATGCCATGCGCCGCCGAATCCGCGCCGTTGCCGGCCGCCGCGGCGTCTGCCAGTCCATCCGTGCCCTTGGTCTGGCGGTCGATACCCTTCATGGTCAATCCCTGCTTACTCATAGCTGCGCAACCCGGACTTGCCGCGTCAAAAAGCAAATCCGGAACAATCCTATAGCCAATTTTATGGGCGCGGCCCAGAGAAAGGCGAGCAATCTCAGCCGGATCAACCGCTTGGTGTGCGGTCGCGGGCAATTATTTCTAGTAAGTTATTGCCTTTATTGCCAGTTCCGTACGGTTCTTGACCTGGCATTTCTCCAGGATCGTGCTGACATAGTTCTTCACGGTTCCCTCGGCCAAATGCAGCCGCTCGCCGATCTCGGTGTTGCTCTTGCCCTCGACGATCAGGGTCAGAATTTCGTTCTCGCGCGCCGTCAGCCCGTCGCGGACCGGCAGCTTGGCGGAGACGCGCGGACCACGCAGCCGCTTGAATTCGTCGAGGATGCGCGCGGCGACGCCGGGTGAAAGCCCCGACTGGCCGTTGATCACGGCGCGGATCGTGCCTGCGATCTCCTCCATCCTGGCATCCTTCAGCAGATACGCCTTGGCACCCGCGCTCACCGCCTCGAAGATCAGATCGTTGGTCTCGAATGTGGTCAGCACCACGACATGGGTCTGCGGCAGCTCGCGCAGAATCCGCTGGGTCGCGGCGATACCGTCGACACGCGGCATCTGGAGGTCCATCAGGATGACGTCCGGCCGATAGCGCCGCGCGAATTCGATGGCCTGCTCGCCGTCGGACGCGCCAGGAAGGATCTCGAAATCCTCGTTCTGCTGGGCGAGCAGCGTCGCGATCCCTTCCCTGATCAGCGTCTGATCCTCGGCGATCAGCACCCGCACCTTTTCAATCTTGCTCACGGGCTTCCGTCATCCTCTCGAAGCGCTTCGCTCGAACAGCTCTCAATGCGAAGCAATCACATCAATCGGCCAGCACGCCGGCCGACGCCGCCGGCGGCACCGCCACGGGGAGCGAGATCCGGACCAGCGTTCCCTGCCCTGGTGCGCTCTCCACCGCGCAGCTTCCGCCGACGAGTTCAGCAAATTCGGCCATTCCGATCAATCCGAAATGTCCTGGTGCCGGGACCGCGGGATCGAAGCCGCGGCCGTCATCGCGGATCTCGACGACGAGCCTTCGGCCGATCGCGGCCGGCGCATCATAGGCGTGGAAGGAGACGCGATGCGCCTGCGCATGGTTCTGAACGTTGCGGAGCGCCTCGCTGAGGATGCGCTGAACCGTCAGGCCGCAATCGCGCAATCCGGCACGCGCCGGCTCGTCGATCTGGATCGAGACCCGGACGCCGCTGCGTGTGGCGAAGTCGCTCAGCAGTCCCTCGACGTCCGGATCGAGCTTCAGATCGTCGGGCGTGCGCAAGCGCTCGATGGCTTCACGGGCGCGCGCGAGCCCGCTCGCGGCGGCGTCTTCGGCCGTCGCAAGGCTGTCGGCAAGGCGCGCGGGATCGGTCGACAGATAGTGCCTGATCAGCCGGATCTGGGTCAGCAGCGCCACGATCGAATGCACCAGCGTATCGTGCAGATCGCGCGCCAGGCGAAGCCGCGTCCGCGCCAGCGAGGCAAAGCGCACCTCCGCGCTCGCCGCCTCGAGCTGCTGCTCCATCAGGCGCCGGGCCCGGCGCTCGCTGCCGAGCAGCGTTTCGACCTGGCGTCCGGCGAAGTCCGGCATCGCGATGACGAAATAGTGCGACTGCGTGGCATTCCACAGCACGACCGCCGTCATCGGCTGCGCAATGTCGGGCGATGCGCCACGCACGCCAGCGAGCGCGATCATGTCGCGCTGGCCACCGGCAAGCGCCGCCAGTTCGGCCTCCATACCAACCAGCAGCATGCACTCGCAGCAATCGACGCCGATCGCGGGAAGCCATTCGACCAGCCGTCCGATCTTCCGCTGCATGCCGCGGTCAGCGCCGATGACGGCGAGGCCGATGACATCGGCTTCGGCGGCCGCAAGCAAGTCCGCGCTCAGATCGATCATGCGTTGCCCATCCGCTTAGCGACCGCCCCACTCTGGCGTAAGCCGATAGCGGCGGCAAACGAATATGACTTTCGTCACAACCGATCCTGACCTTCGTCAGATGCCGCCGCTGCGCGAAATGCGGTTCTGTTTCGTGATGAGCAACAGCGCAAGCCATGATGTGCCACATGCCGGCGTCCATGGCGACGCCAGTCAGGCGCCGGGCCTCGCGGAAGCCGACGACCGTCGACCGGAGTGTAAGCTGACAATGAAGGCCGCGCCACGGAAGTCACCCGGCATCGAGCTGCGCATGCTGGTGGAAGCGGAAAAGCCCGCGCGGCGCCGGCGCCTCAGTGCGACCCAGAAGGCGGCGTTGCAGGAAGCGTTTGGCGGCCGCCTGCAACTTTATCCGCGCGGCTATGCCGCGAGCAAGACCGGGCCTTTCCATTCGCGGCGCGCGATTCTCGGACTGGTACGCGCAGGCCTGATGAGTCTCAGCGCGACGGCGCGCTATGCCGCCGTGACCCGACGGGCGCGGGAGCTCCACGCGTCTGCACCATCCAGCGGAACGAACGACCAGGCCGACCCGGAGCCTGCGAAACGACGCGCCGGTCCTCGCTTCGATGAACGCAGCGTCTCCGGCGGAGCCGTGCCGCAGGAATAGAACGCGGCACGCGCCTCACCTGCCTCGAGCTGGCGCTCGCGCCGTTCAGAACGGGAACGAAAATTCCCGGACCGGATACTTGCTGTCGAAATCCACGCCCGTCGCCGGTCCCTTGCGGTAGTAGCCGTTGTAATAGCCGACCGGGCGTCGTTCCGACGGCGGGCAGGCCAGATCGTCCCGGCCCAAGAGTAACGGCCGGCGTTCCTGATACCGCGTTCGCCAGCAATTGCAGTCCTGATCGCAGACCATCCTGACCTGCTCGACCGATGGCTGCCATGCGCGATCCGCCACCGCGCCGGCGGGACTGCCGAGAGCGAATGCAACCTGGGTGAGACCGACAATCAGATTGACCATGACGCTATCCACCTCGCGTTTGAGCTATTGCAGGGCGACCGGCCACGCATCGCGCATCCGCTCGCAGTCGAACCGAAAATGCTCGCCCCGGCGCAGCGTGACCTGCCAGGGCACGGTCCTGAAGAACGTCGACTCCGCGGCCTGGCCGTCCGGATAAATGATACGAACGGTGGCCTTCAACAGCCAGGAACCGATCGGCGCATAAGGAAGCTCCTCGGATCGCAGCACCTCGGCTCGGCAGCGCGCCGGGGTGGCCGCGAACGCCGCGTTGCCCAAGAGGACAGTCAATCCCAGGATAAGCCCAAACGTGGTGCCGTATTTCATAGCAGCTTGCCCTTCGAACGAGCGGTTGTCATGATGCCGTCGCACTGCACAAAGTTGTGCAGATGCTTACTTTATTGCCGAATATGTGCTATACACCGACTCGAATAGAGTGATGGCTGGCACGCATAATGCGATTCCTCGGTCTCGTTCTACGGACGCTTTTTCTGCTCGTCGTGGTGGTAACAACGGCCCGGGTGGCCATGCCGCAGAACGAGACTCTTGAGACTTTATACGACACCCCCTCTGACCTGTTCCGCATCCTGCTCGGCGCAGCGGTCTGCTTTTTCGTTTGCATCCAGATCTTCCGATATTCGAGGGACCCCGCTGACATGCGCAGATGGGTTCCGATAGGTCTTGCGATCGTGCCGCTTGCGCTGATTTGCGCACGCGTCATCTGGTAACGCGCAGCGTATCGCCGCCCTTACGCGGCGCACCAGCACCGCGTTGCCATGATAGCCGGAAGCGGACCGGCTCGAGCCGGCGCGTGCATCCTGCGTGCTTCCGACCATCACTCCCCCTTTTTAACCAGCGCTGCTTCCTGTCCGACGGCAATCGGCCATTTCGATTTGGAGCATGATCCAACAATGCCCTGACATGACGCTGACGATCACAGGAATATGAAGGCAATCTGCGAAGATAATCTTTACAGTTTACCTGTATATATGCCATCCTCCCAGTCATGAACAATGCTGCGTCACGTACCGGCTCGGCGCGCACATCCGCGCTCGCCGAAGACCTTCGCCTGTTGATCGGAACGCTGAAGCGCCGGCTGCGCGAACAGGGGCAGCGTGACGACCTGCCGCCGTCGCAGGTCGCGGTGCTGTTGCGCCTCGAGAAGGACGGCCCCGCGACCGTGTCCAGCCTGGCGCGGTCGGAGGGAATGCGTCCGCAGTCGATGAGCTCGGCGATCTCAGCGCTCGAGGCCGCGGGCCTGGTGCGCGGTGCGCCCGATCCGGACGACGGCCGCCAGACCATCATGTCGCTCACCGACATCTGTCGCGAGCGGCTGCGGACCGGCCGCGCCGCGCGGCAGGACTGGCTGGCGCGCACCATCGCGACGCGGCTGTCGGTGCGGGAGCAGGATGAACTCGCCGCCGCGGTCGGCTTGCTGAAGCGGCTGGTCGCCGACTGAGCCCGCGCCAATCGCGAGAAACATCCGGTTGAAAGGAAACGATGATGGCCCTCACGACACTCGATCCGATCACCGCCCTCATTGTCGTCGATCTGCAAGCCGGGCTCGCCGGCGCGCCCTTTGTCCATCCATTCGAAGACGTCGTGACGCGGGCCCGCGCGCTCATCCAGGCGTTCCGGCGGCGCGGACTGCCGGTCGTGCTGGTCAATGTCGACGGGATCGCACCCGGACGAACCGAGCGGCCGCGCCATAACGGCGCATTTCCCGACGGCTGGACCGACCTGCTCCCGGAGCTTGACCGGCAGCCGGGTGACATCGTCGTGACCAAGCGGACCTGGGGCGCCTTTGCCAGCACCGATCTCGAGACCCGGCTGAGAGCCCGCGGCGTCACCCATGTCGTGGTCGCCGGCGTCGCCACCGGCACCGGCGTCGAATCCACGGCGCGGCAGGCCTTTGAGGCCGGCCTCAACGTCACGCTCGCGATCGACGCCATGACCGACGCGCGGCCGAACGCGCACGACTACAGCATCGAGCAGGTGTTCCCGCGACTCGGCGAAACCGGCTCGACCCAGGCGATCATCGATCTGCTCGAAAGGACGCATGCCCATGAACTGGCTTGAGCTCGTCGCCTATTTCTTCGGCGGCGCCTTCCTCACCAACGCCATTCCCCACGTTGTCGCCGGCATCATGGGCGAACCGTTCCAGACCCCGTTTGCCAAGCCGCCGGGAGAAGGGCTATCGACCTCGACCGTCAATATCATCTGGGGCTTCTTCAATCTCTTCGTCGGCTACCTGCTGGTCTGCCGCGTCGGCGAGTTCGCCCTCCGCAACACAGGCGATGTCGCGGCCCTCGGTCTCGGCGGACTTCTATTCGGTATCGTCATGGCGCGGCGGTTCGGCCGGTTTCACGGCGGGAATGATCCGCAACGAACATGAGACGCGTCTTTCGATCGCTCGCGAGCTTCAACTACCGGGTCTGGGCCGCCGGCGCGCTGGTGTCCAACATCGGCACCTGGATGCAGCGCGCCGCGCAGGACTGGCTCGTCCTCACCCAGCTGACAAATCACAGCGCATCCGCCGTCGGCATCGTGATGGCGCTGCAATTCGGACCGCAACTCTTGCTGATGCCCTGGTCCGGCCTCGCCGCCGATCGCTTCAACCAGCGGCGGCTCCTGATGGCAACCCAGGCGACGATGGGCACGCTGTCACTGATCCTCGGCATCCTCACCGTCACCGGATTGGTGCAGCTCTGGCATGTCTATGTATTCGCGTTTCTGTTCGGTTGCAGCGCCGCGCTTGACGCTCCGGTCCGCCAGACCTTCGTCGCCGAGCTGGTCGGCGACCGAGACCTGTCGAACGCGATCGCGTTGAACTCGACCTCATTCAATGCCGCGCGCATGGTCGGCCCCGCGATGGCCGGACTGCTCATCGCTTCGGTCGGCACCGGCTGGGCGTTCCTGTTCAACGGAGCGTCCTTCATGGCGGTGCTGACCTCGCTGTGCCTGCTGCGCAAATCCGAGCTCCGGCCGAATGCGCGCGCACCCCGCACCAGGGGCGGCATCACCGAGGGATTCAAGTATGTCTGGTCCCGCCCCGATCTCAGGGCGACCCTGGTCATGCTGTTCCTGATCGGGACTTTCGGGCTGAACTTTCCGATCTTCATCTCGACCATGGCGGTCGGCGTCTTCCATACCGACGCGCGCGGCTTTGGCCTGTTGTCATCGATGATGGCGATCGGAACGATGTCGGGCGCGCTGCTGGCGGCGACGCGCGACCAGCCGCGCTTCGCCGCGCTGATGCTGGGTTCGGCGATCTTCGGCATCGGCTGTACGCTGGCCGCGCTGGCACCGAACTACTGGCTGTTTGCCGCCGCCCTCGTCGTGATCGGCATCGCCTCGTTGACGATCCTCAATACCTCGAACGCGCTGATGCAGCTCTCGACCGAGCCGGCGATGCGCGGGCGCGTGATGGCGCTGCGGCTCGGCGTCGCGCTCGGCGGCACGCCGATCGGCGCACCGATCGTCGGCTGGGTCGCCGACCATCTCGGCCCACGCTGGGCGCTCGGCGTCGGCGCTGCGTCAGGCTTTGCCGCCGCACTCGTCGCGCTCGGCATGCTTGCGCGGGCGAACGCCGCAGCCAGGCACGGCACTGAACATGGCAGCATGCCGCCGGCCGAGTAGACCAACGCTTCCGGACCGATCCACATCATCACGAGCCACCCGGCCGGCGCGAAGCGCCGCCGGATGACAGGCGCTGCGAAACAATCCATCGTTGTCGTCCGCGCGAATTGATGGATTGCTTCGTCGCTGTGGCGTCCGGGCGGACGGTCTCAAGCCGACTTGTTCGGACGCGCGCTGGCGCGAAGTTCCTCGAAGCTTTCCTTCATGCGGTCCTGGATGATCTTGACCGCATCCGTGGTCGACTGTCGCGCGGTCGACGCGCTGTCCTGAGCGCCCTTCACGGCGATATCGAACACCTTGCGCGCGAACTCGGTCTGCAAGGCGAGGTTCTCATGGACCTTGCCGAGCGGCTTGTATTCGCGCGCCAGCGTCGCGGCCTCGCGCAAGCCGGCCTCCATCACCTCACGCTGCTTCTGCGCCACGGTCTGCGCGCCTTGCGCCGCTACTTTCGCGCTCTGGCCGAGCGCCTCGAGATTCTTCTTCTGGGTCTGCAGCAATTCGTCCACGTTCAGCTTCGGCAAGCCGAGATCACTGCCGAACTTCCGCAGCATATCGATGTATGAGCTGTTATCCGTCATGATGTCCTCCCTGTGGTTACGACTTCTGGCGTCCGTCTCCGGATGTTGGAACGAGATCCCTCAGGTAGCTAGTGGTGCGTGCAAGCAGCGATGCCGGCACGACCTCGCGGCCTTCGTCGGCGAGAAACGCCTCGATCAGGCGAGCGGTTTCCGCCGGCCGCGTCACCATGAACAGATGCCCGTCGTCGATCATGTGCAGCTCGGCGTTCGGGATCAGGCTGGCCATGATGTGACCGTTGATCGGCGGCACCAACGGGTCGTCGCTGCCCATCAGGATCAGCGTCGGCTGCGGCAGCGACCATAGCCACGGCAGGCTGGTCCAGCCGGTCATCGCCAGCAACTGATAGAAGTAACCGAGGCTGCGCGCGCCGTGCATCGCAGCCGCATGCCGGCCGATCAATGACGGATCGTCGCGAAACGCGCCGCCATAGATGTCGGCGGCGATGCTCTTCATATAGCCCTTGTCGGTGTAGCGGCGCGGCGTCGCCATCTTCCACAGCACCGAGGGGCTCGCGGGCACCATGATGAAACCGGGCGCGGTCGCCGCCAGCACCAGCCGGCGGCAGCGCTTCGGGAATTGATGCGCGAATTGCTGCGCGATGCCGCCGCCCCAGGACACGCCGGCGACGTCGATCTCGGCGTAACCCAGCTCGGCGGCGAGTTCGGCGGCAAGCCGCGCCAGCGTCGACGGGCGATACGGCCACGCCGGCTTCGGCGATCCGCCGACGCCGGGCACGTCGAAGATGATGGCGGTGGTGCCAGTGAGCGCTTCGAGGAACGGCCTTGCCAGCTCCCAATTGGCGCCGATCCCGTTGAACAGCAGGAGCGGCGGCCCCTTGCCGTCGCCATGCCGGATCGCGACCTGAAGCGGCTGACCGTCGATCGTGATCTGCCGCGCCTCGATCGCGCCACGCATGGCGGCAGCAGCGGGCTCGGCCTTGTCGGCGCTGGTGAGGTCCTCAGTCAAAGACGTAGGTCCCCGGAGCCGGGCCGAGGCTCGGATGGCGCGCACTGCCGAGCGTCGCAGGCGGCGGCACTTCGTCGCCCGAGCGCGCGTACAGCCAGTCGCGCCAGTCGAGCCACCAGCTTCCCTTGCGCTTCTCGGCCGTGGCCATGAAGTCGTCGGGCTTGCCCGCGCCGACCGGGCCGATCATGAAGGAGGCCTTCGGATTGCTCGGCGGGTTGAGCAGGCTCTGGAGATGCCCACTGTTCGACAGCACGAAGGTGGTGCCTTCGCCCATGATCTGCGCGGTCTTGTAGACGCCCTTCCACGGCGTGATGTGATCGGTGACGCCGGCCACGACATAGCTGTCGGCCTTGACCTTGCTCATGTCGATGGTCTTGTCGTTGAGCGTCAGCTTGCCGGGGTTCAGGAACGGGTTGGTGAAGTAGAGATCGAGGTAGTCGCCATGCAGCGCCGCCGGCAGGCGGGTCGTGTCGGCGTTCCAATACAGGATGTCGAAGGCCGGCGGCTGGTTGCCGAGCAGATAGTTGTTGACCCAGTAATTCCAGATCAGGTCGTTCGGCCGCATCCAGGCGAACATCCGCGCCAGATCGTGGCCGTCGACGATGCCGCGCAGCTTGGAGGATTCCTTCGCCAGGCGCATGGTCTCGGGTGTCATCAGGCAGCCGAGCGTCGTCTCCTCGGCCGCATTGGGATCGAGCAGGCAGACCGCCAGCACGAGATTCCTGATCTTCTTCTCGGCCGCGCTGCCGAGCGTCGCGAAATAGGCCGTCGACGTGATGCCGCCGGAGCAGGAGCCCATCATCGAGATGTCCTCGCTGCCGGTGATCTCGCGCGCGGCATCGACCGCCTCGTCGAGCGCCGCGACATAGGTGTCGAGCCCCCAATCGCGATTGGCTGCGGTCGGATTGCGCCAGCTCACCGCGAAGGTCTGGATGCCGCTTTCGAGCAGGAAGCGGATCATGCTCTTGTCCGGCGACAGATCGAGCGCGTAGTACTTGTTGATCTGCGGCGGCGTGATCACGAGCGGCCGCTTCCTGACTGTCGGCGTCGTCGGGGTATACTGGATCAGCTCCAGCAACTCGTTGCGGAAGATCACCGCGCCCGGCGTCGTCGCCAGGTTCTCGCCGACCTTGAACGCGGTCGTGTCCACCATCGACGGCATGCCGCGATTGCGCGCGAGATCGTCGAAATAGTTCTTCAGCCCGCTCCACAGGCTTTGCCCGCCGGTATCGAGGAATTTGCGTACCGCCGCCGGATTGGTGAACATCGTGTTGGTCGGCGCCACCGCGTCGATCAGGATCTCCGTGATCAGGTGCGCGCGCTGCTTGTCGATATCGCTGAGGCTCGTCTTGTCGACCAGGCCATTGACCGTCTCACCCCACGCCAGATAGGCCTTGAGCAGCCCGCTATGCAGCGAGCTCTCCTTCCAGGCCGGGTCCGCGAACCGCCGGTCGCCCGGCTTCGGCGCTCGCTCGGATTTTCCGGCAAGTATCGAGCCCATCTCGCTGACAAAGGACAGCCATTGCTCGGTTGCGACCTTGGGTTCGTTGATCACGGCCTTGAACAGGATGCTCGCGCTGTCGACGAGGTCCTGGCCGCGGATCCCGACCAGCGGATTGAGCGCCAGCGTGTTTCGCGATGCGGCCTCGGAGAGGTCGGCCGTCGGTTCAGGAGTCCGATTGTCCGTAGCCATGACTGTCATGCTCCCTTGGCAACAACCTTGGCAGGAATCAGGAGCGCCAGCGTTTCGGCGATCAGGGCTGGCTTCTCGGATCCCTCGACCTCCAGCGTGTTCTGGGTCTTCATGATCAGCTGGCCGGCTTCCTTCGGCTCCACCCCTGCGAGCGTCACGCGCAGCCTCACCCGCGCACCGACCGGCACCGGCGCGAGGAAACGGACCTTGTCGATGCCGTAATTCAATCCAGCGGCGGCATCACGCGGGATGATGCCGACCTCCATCGCGAGCGGCGCCACCATCGCGAGCGTCAGATAGCCATGCGCGATCGGACCGCGGAACGGGCTCTCGCGCTTGGCCCGCTCGACGTCGACATGAATCCACTGGTGATCGCCGGTGCAGGACGCAAAGGTGTCGATGCGCTGCTGGTCGATCACGACCCAGTCGGAAACCCCGAGCTCGCGTCCGACATGCGTACCCAGGTCGGCCATTGTGAGGCTGCTCATCCTGTCGTCCTCCTTGATTTTTTCTCGGGCTTGCGCGCGCCGTCACATGTCGCCGTATTGCTCGCGCAGCTCCTTCTTGTTGATCTTTCCGACGCTGGTCTTGGGAATGCTGTCGATGAACAGGATGGTCCCGGGGATGCCGTATTTCGAGATCACGCCCTGGTCGGCGAACTGCTTGAGATGATCCTTGATCGCAGCGTCGGTGAGGCCGTCGGCGCCGGACGGCTTCTTGACCACGAGCGCGAGCGGCCGCTCGCCCCATTTGTCGTCCTTGACGCCGATCACGGCGGCTTCCGCCACACCGGCGCATTGCGAGATCAGGTCCTCGATCTGTAGCGAGGACACCCATTCGCCGCCGGTCTTGATCACGTCCTTGATCCGGTCGGTGATATGGACGTGGCCGCCCGGACTGATGACCGCGATATCGCTGGTGTGCAGATAGCCGCCGGCCCAGAGCTGCTCCGAGCCCTCGGGATTGTTGTAATAGCCCTGGGTGAGCCATGGCGCGCGAATCACGATCTCGCCGGCGGACTTGCCGTCATGCGGGATGTCCTTCATGTCGGGATCGACGATGCGCAGATCGACCAGCGGGCCGGCGATGCCGGCGCGGGTGCGAAATTCGACCTCGCCGTCGGGATCGCCGCTGAGGTCCCTGGAGCTGACGTGCGACACCGCGGCGAGCGGCCCGGTCTCCGACATGCCATAACCCGCGAAGATGTCGATGCCGGCCGCGAGCGCCTGCTTGGCCAGCGCCTTGGGCAGCGCCGAGCCGCCGATCACCATCTTCAACCCGTGCAGATCGACCTTGGCCGCGGCGGCTGCGTTGAGCAGCATCTGCAAGATGGTCGGCACGCCGTGGGTAAAGGTGACGCCCTCGCTCTTGATCAGCTTGACCAGCATCGCCGGCTCGTAGCGGCCGGGATAGACCTGCTTGGTACCGGCCAGCGTCGCCGACCAAGGGAAGCCCCAGGCGTGGACGTGGAACATCGGCGTGATCGGCATGTAGACGTCGTCGCGCGAGAAGCGGCCTTGCGAGCCCGCCATGCCGAACAGCGCCAGTCCCGCGATCGAATGCAGCACCAGCTGGCGGTGGCTGTAAAAGACCCCCTTGGGCAGCCCGGTCGTGCCGGTCGTGTAGAAGGTGGTGGCCTGGGTGTTCTCGTCGAAATCCGGGAAGTCGTAATCCGGCGAGGCCGCAGCGAGCAGGCTTTCATACTCGCCGACGAAGGACAGACTGCCGGTCTGCGGTGCCGGCCGGTCCGACATCACGATCATCCGCTTCACATTCGGGAGCTGTCCCTTCATGCCTTCGAGCAGTCCGACGAATTCGTCGTTGACGAGCAGCGTCGACGCCCCGGCGTGATTGATCGTGTAGGCGATCTGCTCGAGCGACAGCCGGACGTTCACCGTTTGCAGCACCGCCGCCATCATCGGGATCGCGAAGAAAGCCTCCAGAAAGCGATGGCTGTCCCATTCGAGCACGCCGACGGTGTCGCCGGGCTCGACGCCGGCCTTGCTGAGCGCGGACGCCAGGCGTCCGATCCGCTCCCTGGTCTGGCGGTAGGTGAAGCGCTTGAGATCGCGGTAGACGATCTCCTGGTCCGGCGCCTGCACACGCGGCGTGTGCCAGAGCTGCTTGAAGATGAGCGGATATTGATAGGCGGATTTGGCAGTCTGAATCAGTCTCCCAACCATGGAAGCCCTCCCTCGACTTTCGTTTCCTCCGGCCGTCGCAACGTCCGCGTTTCTTGAACGAGCGGATCGTCTGGTCTGCCGTCTCGCGTCGCGACGGTCATACCGCGTGACATTATGCCCAAGCGTCGCGTGACGCCCGAGATTTGTGAAGGTCCGAAACGGACATCGAACGGGTCTGAACTGGACAGGCTTGCTCTCGGCGAACGGCAACAGCCAGCTGCCGAACGGATCTCCTCACCCGCTCCCCTTTGCTGCTGCGCAACATGGACGACCCATTGATAAGCCTTGGGTTGTGGCGCGAACCGGCTATGTTCCAAGGAGCTGGCGATTGCTTCCGCACAGAAGGAAAGGCTGCTTCACTTTGCAACCAACCATGCGACTGAAGAAGCCTGCGGGCTCCCGCAACGATATCCTGACCGTCGGCAGCAGCGACAAGGTGTATGAGGCGACCAAGCTTGGCGCGGTCTTCGACATGCTTGCCGGTGCCGGCATCGCGGCCGAAGCGATCCTGCGCGGCACGAACATTCCGTTGGCCGACGTCCATTCACCGCAGGCGCGGATTTCGCTGACCCAGTTGATGACCGTCTGCCAGAACGCGTTGCGGCTGTCGACCGACCGTCATCTGCCCTATCGCATCGGCGCGTCGATCCACATCTCGACATACGGAATGTACGGCTATGCGCTGCTGTGCTGTCCGGACTTCCGCAAGGCGATGGAATTCGCGATGCGCTACCACGCGCTCGCTGCGCCGCTCGCCGCCATCGACTTCAGCGAGGACAAGGCCCATGCGCGATGGACCATCGAGCCTAACCTGCACGCGCTTGCCGATTCCGCGCTCTATCGTTTCGTCGCCGAGATGCAGATCGGCATCCACATCTCGCTGATGCGCGACATCATGGGACCGGGCTTCGCCCCCAGCGAGATCACGCTCGCCTATCCGCAGGCGCCGGACTTCGATCTTCCGCTCGATCATGTCGGATGCCCGGTGCGCTTCGATCGGCCGGCCAACCAGATCGTCTTCAAGGCGCAATGGCTGGATCGGAGCGCGGATCTCGGCAACAAGACGACCTATCCGACCATCGTGGCGCTCTGCGACGACCTGCTCGGAGACCTGAAATTGCGGACCGGCGTTGCCGGACGGATTCGTGCCATCCTGCTCGGCGACATCGCCAATCCTCCGACCTTCGAGGCGATCGCGAAAATGCTCGGCGTGAACGACCGGTCATTACGGCGCCAGCTTCGCCAGCAGGGCTTCTCGTTTCGCGGGCTGCATGACGAGTTGCGAACCCAGATCGCGCTGAAATATCTCCGCAACACCGCGCTCGCCAACGAGGATATCGCATTGGCCCTCGGCTTCAGCGATGCCGCCAATTTCAGGCGCGCGTTTCATCGCTGGACCAACAAGGCACCGAGCGACATCCGCGGCGAATGATCGCAGACACCGACGAGCAGGTCGCCCAGGACGTCAGTAAGCGTAGGACGTCTTGCCCGGCTGCACGGTCAGCCGGAAGGCTACATCGGTCGAGCCATCCATCAGCTCGATGATGTTGTCACACACCAGGCATCGAAACTCGCCCGCGACGCCGCCCTTCGACGTCAGTTCGATCCGGCGATAGCCGGCCTGGCAATGGGGGCACGTCACGTCGGATTTTCGCATCGAATCAGCAAGCCGTTAGTTTCGCTATTTTCCCACGTGCCCATCGTCAGAAATGTGACGGCATCTCGATCGCTCGGACAATCAACGCCATCTTACCCATCATCGGTGCGTGTAAACCGGCGTTGGCGGGCGATAGGGAAACGCCGAGACCCCGAAGTTGCGGCCATACTGCTGCTGCACTGCCGGGATGTTGACCACGCCGACCTTGAGGTCCTGCGACTTCGCGTCGATCGGCGGCGTGTTGGTCACCGGCGGATTGACCTGATCGACCTGTTTTCTGAGCCGCTCGTTGATGCAGCCAAGCGAGGCCGCATCGCCGCAACGCTCACCGGGCCCGCTGCCGCTACCTCTTGCCGCAGCCCGACCGCTGCTGCCGCCGGTGTCGCGGTTGAGGTTGACCGTGGGCGGCGGCGCGCCGACGATGATTTCCGGCAACGGCGTGTGCTGAGGTTGCGGCGTCTGCGCCAGCGCCGGCATCGCCGACAACCCGGCCATCGTGATCGCCAACATCAATGCTTTCATCGGTACTGCTCCTTGCAGAACCAGAGCTGCTTCAAACGATAGGAAGTCGAGGGAGGATATCAAGGCAACGACATCGATTGCGGCGATGGACCGCTTGCTATTTGCCTCCCCGGGCCTGGATCACAAGCGCGTTCAGCCGGGTGTTGAGCGCAACGAGATCGACACGCCCGATGCGTCCACCACCGCCGAGGCATTTGCGGCCGCATCCGCCGCCTCCTCCACCGCCACCGCTGCGCCCGGGCTCACCGAAGGTCGCGACCGGCACGGTTCCGGTGACCCGGAAACCGCGGGCAAACAGCCGGGCGCGCACCGCGACGCAATAATTCACCGACAGATAGGAGAAGCGGGTCTCGCCATGACCCGCGCGGTATTTCATGACCGCGGTGCAGAGGTCGCCGCCGGCAAGGCGCCACGCCCGCGCCAGATACATGACACCGAAGTGAATGTTGTTCTCGGGAATCGCAAGCTCGGCAAGCGAGCCGGAGAAGCCGAGCATGCGCGCGGTCGACGGCAACAACTGCATCAGCCCGATTTCGCCGACGCCACCGATCACGTCGGGATTGTAGCCGCTCTCCACCCCCATCACGGCCTCGGCGATCTCAGGCGCGAGCCCGGTCCCGGCTGCCTCCTTTTCGATCAGCGCGCGATAGCGCATGCGCGCATCCGAAACCGCGGGCTGGCTCACGGGCGGTGGCGGCAGGTTCTTCCCGCCGGCATCCTTCGCAGCATCCTTGGCAGCATCCTTTGCCGCTGCGGACGGCTTCGTTGCCGCCTCGGCCGGCGGCTTTGCCGCGGCGTCGGCAGCAGGCTCTCCCTGGTCGACGGCGGCGAAGCGCGTGCTGAACGCCGGCGCCGCTTCCTCCGCTCGGGCGGTCTGCGCCAGGCCAAGCGCAAGCGCGAGACAGCCCGCTGCGATGAAGCTGCCTCGGCGACGAGCAGGATCGAGCTGCTTCCGCCATCGGCCGAAGCAGCTCGCCTTCATCGAGGAGGCAGCGTCATTCATGGGTTGCTTGCGGTCCTGGTCGTCGCGCCGTCACGACTTACTGGATGGTGGGAACGGCTCCCGCCTCCGAGGCGTGCTCGCGTGCCGGCTGCTGCGCCGGTGCGGCGGGCTGCGGGGCAGCGGCGGCCGCGCCGTTGCGGGCAGCGAGCTTCGGCAGCTCCTCGCGCAGATAGGCGATCAGCTCCTGTACCAGCCGGTCCCAGATCTCGATCTGCGCCCGCACGAAGTTCGGCGCCACGCCGCCGGCGACCGAGACATCGAGGCAGAACACCAGGAACGGGTGGCTGAGCTGCAACCGGCCGAACCGCCGCGTCGCGTTCCAGCGATTGACGAGGTCGAGCGGCAGTTCACCCTGCACCTGGAGCGTGGTGACCAGCGTCGCGTCGACAAAGCCCTGTTCCTCGCCGATCAGCTGGTTGCCCGGCCGGATCTCGAAGCCCAGCCCCGCCGTCGCCGAACGCAGATAGGTCGTGTTGGCGACCGGATCGGTCAGCGTTTCGACGCGATAGCCGACGTTCTGGAAGCTGTCGCGCAGCTCTTCGATCGTGAGCCTGGTAATGATATCGGACATCTTGGTCTCCACTTTACTTCTTCGACGCGTCGAGCAGGCTCGACAGTGCCAGCTCGTTGAGGACAGGCGGATGCTGCTTCAGCAGCTCGCCAAGATAGGCGCGTCGCATCATGGTCGAGCGCTCGGAGCGGATCTGCTGCACCAGCTGGTCGCGCACCTCCGGCAGGGTGCGGGTGTAGGATGCCTTGGTGTCGATCAGCTTGATGATGTGCCAGCCGTCGTCGAGCTTGATCGGCTCGGACACGCTGTTCTTGGCGAGCCCCATCACCTGGCTGCGGATCTCCGGACGGATCTGGGTTTCCGCGACCCAGCCGAGGTCGCCGGCGTCCTTGGCGGCGTTGTTGTCACCGCGCGCGATCGCCGCGAAGTCGGCTCCCGGCGCCCTCAGCTTGCGCTGCACGTCGTCGAGCTCCTGCTTCGCCTTGTCCTCGGCGGCCTTGTCGCCTTCCTTCGGCGCAGCGATGAAGATCTGCGCCAACTGGAATTGCCGCGGCATCAGGAATGCGGCGCGATTGGCCTCATAGACCTTCTGCAGATCGTCTTCGCTCGGGAAGTTCGCCGGCGGCGTCGACACCGATTGCAGATAGAGCTCAACCACCGCGCTCTCGCGGGCCCGCTCGAGCTGCGCCGCGACGCTGGGCTGCTGATCCCATTTCTTCGCCACCGCCTCCTGCAGCACGAGGCGGTTGGCAAGCAGCAGGCGGACCGCCTGGCTGAGCATCGCCGGATCCTTGGCCAGCGCCGCCTGCTCGCGCGGGGCAAGCGCTGCGACATAGCTGCGGAGGTCGTCGGCCGAGATATTGGTGTCGCCGACCCGCGCGATGACGTTCTCGGGAGCGGTGACAGGTTTCGGGGTGGCCGCGACCGGGGCGACCGGCGTGGCGGCGGCTTGCGCCTGGGCCGCGGGCTGGGGCTGCGGCTTCCTGACGGGCGCCTGTACCGTGCGTGGCGCGGGAGCCTGCGCTTGCGCCGACGCATCGAGCGGCACGACGAAGGCCGCAACGGCAGCGGCCAGGCCGATCGACCGGAGCGGCTTCATGTGAAGAGCGGTCGTCATGGGTTCACCTTCTGATCGAGGAATTTGTCGGTGCTTTCCTGCAGCTGGTTCTGGATCTCGACCCGGCGCTGCTGAATCATCGGCTCGCGCGAGACCACGATCTCGCCGATCGTCAGGTCCTTGTAGCGCTGCACCATCTCCTTGCCGGCCTTGACCAGCTGGGTGTTCTTGGCGATGCAGCTCTTGGTGCTGGCCTTGTAGGCGGTCGCCTCACCTTCGAACTTGGCGCGCTCGGCGTCCTTGCTGCGGGCGACGGTGGCCGCCTCCTCATACGCCGACTTCCACTTCTCCAGCGTCTCATCGCGTTCGGCGAGCCGTTGGTTGAACTCGTCGACCGCGTCGCGGTGTTCCTTGTCAGCCTTCTTGAGCTGGGCCTTGAGGTCGTCGACCTCCTTCTTGGCCGCCGCCTTTTCGCGATCGGCGTCGGCCACCTTGGCTTGCAGGGCCGTGCGCTGGTCTTCCAGCGCGCGGGTCTGCGCGGTCGCGCTGCGCAGGGCGTCGCGCAGGCGGTCGGTCTCGGACTGGGCGAAGGCGGTGCCGGAGCTCAACGCTCCCAGCAACATCGTCAGGACAATCAGTGCGATGCGCATGGTCAGAACTTCGCGTTGAGGTCGACTTGCAGGACGTCGACGGCGTAGGGGTTACCGGCGATGCTGTTGGCGCTCATCCAGCGCAGGGTCGCCCAGACATTCTCGCCGAGACCGACATTGCCGCCGACGAAATAGCCCTTGAGGTTGGTGCCGCCGAGGCCGAAGTCGGAGTCTGCAAATGCGTCGATGGTGGCGTCGGACTCCAGGTATTTGTAGCCGGCGTGGACGTTCCAATCCCAGAGATGCTTGATCTCCTTGTTGCCGACGGTGACGCGGCCGAGCCAGCCCTGATTGCCGCCGTTGAACGCACCTGGCGTAGTGCCGCCGTCCGGACTCGGCCCGCGGTTGTTGATCGCCGCAACGTTCATGAGGGAACGGCTGAACGCGGTGTTGTTGACGTACTCGCCGTCGAGCACGATGTGGGTCGGGTGGAATTGTCCGAGATCGAGCTGCGCGCTGACCACCACCGGGCGATACTGGCCGACCAATCCGAAATACTGATACTTGAAGTTCTGGCCGCCATTGTTGCCGGTTCCGACCGGGTCGGGAATGATGTTGCGCAGCGCGAAGTAGCTGTTGCCCTTCTGCGCGAACGACGGTCGGGTCAGGTCGGTATTGCAGACATCGCCCGACAGCTCGACGATGCAGGGACTGGAAAGCTGCCCCTGCACATTGTCGAAGTCGTAGTAGGCGACGCCGAACCGGAATGTATATTCCGGACTAAACCGCGCATTGAAGCCGACCTGACCTCCGAACAGCCACTTGTCGTGGCTGGCGAACTTGGTTGGCGGATTCGTCAGATTGATTCCGGCGTTGAAATCGGTGTTGTAGATCGGAAATGCACCGCCCACTGCGAAGGGCGTGAAGCCTTCCCACACCTCGTGCTTGGCCTGCACGGCGAAACCATCGAAGCCGAGTTCGCGGTACCAGACCAGATCGGTCGGCGACCAGAACGGATTGTCGAAGCGGCCCGCTGACAAGGCCAGATCACCATTCCAGCCCTGCCAGTTGATGTAGCCGCGGTCGAGCCAGACGCCATATTTCGAGAAGTTGCCACCGCCGGTACCAAACGTCTGGTTGGTCGACACCGGCGAGTTGTTTTCGCCGGTCGCGATGCGCAAGCCCGCGGTGAATCCGTACAGCAGGTCCGCTTCCATGCCGAGCCGGCCGCGAAGCCGGAACTGGTTCCGATCCTGCGTGGCGTCATAGGTGGGCGCACCATACGGGTTCGTGATCTGCGAAAGATCGTACGGCGAGCCGGTATTGATGGCGTTGAAGTTGATGGCTCCGCCCTGGTCGTTGCCACCGGGGAAATAGTTGCCCTGATAGCGCACGCGCGCATCGCCGTAGAAGCGGATGCGCTGCGCCCACTCCGGATAGGTTCCGGGCGACGCCCAGTTTTCCTTCTGTGCCTTGGCCATCACCTCCTGCTTAATCTCTTCCCGTAACTGTCTTTTGACGACTTCGGGAACGTAGGTGACGTGCCGGGTGCCGGGCGGCTGCGCCGCCGCGGCGGCCGCGGTCGCGGCCTTGGTGGCGTCGTCGGCCTTGGCGGTGGCGTCCTTGGCGGCCTGGCGGGAAACATAGGCCTCGTCCTCGGCCTGCTTGATCAGCGCCTGGGCCTGGTCCTCCTTGAGGACGCCCTGCTGGACCAGCAGATTGACGAGGTTGACGGTGGCGTTCGACGATGTCGGCTTGGTGCTCGACACTTTCGGTTTCCTGGCATCGGTCTGCTTTGCGGCGGCGGGCGCCTGATCCGCAGTCTGGCCCACGGCCGGCGTTGCGCAGGCAAGCGCGCCCAGCGACACCGCAAGCGGCAACGCGCGCCATTCTGCGTGAGCTCGTTTCTTAAACATCAGTCCCCCAGTTCTCACTCGCACTTTGAAATTCGCAGGTTGGTCGTTCGTAGGTCGGTCTTGTCAGCTCGGCCGGCGCGCGGTGACGCGCGTGACCACCGGCATCGGCATGTCCTTGGGTGGCGGCTCGCGCAGCGTCAGGCTGCCGATCACCTCGTTGCGCAACGCCGCGTCGACCTCGGCATTGCCGGACGACGGCGTCAGCACGACGCGGGAGATGTGGCCGGAGCTGTCGACCCACAGCCGCACCTGGATCTGCGTCGCCATGTTGCGCGTCTTCGGATTGGCCCGGATCGCAGCCTCGATCTGCGAGGTGATGATCGTGGCGTACCAGCCGAACCGGCTGCCCCCACCGCCGCCACCGCCATACGGACTGCCGCCGGGCTTGCCGCCGAGATTGAACAAATCGCCGGGGCCGGTCGGCTTCGCATCAAGCGACAGCGGCCCGGGCGGCTCGTCGTTCTTGGCATCCTTGGCCGGCTCGTCCTTCGGCTTGTCGACCGGCTTCTCTTCCTTGAACTCGGGCTCCGCCATCTTGGGCTGCTCGATCATCTTCTGCTCGGGCTGCGGCTGCGGCGGTGGAGGTGGAGGCGGCGGCGGCAGCGTCACATTGACGATGGTGAGATCGCGCACCTGACGCGGCGGCGGCATATCGTCGTGACCGAGAAGGAAATAGATGATGCCGCTGAGGAACAGCGCGGCGACCACCACGACCGCGCCGTAACGCAGCAGCGCGGTGCGCTCGCTTTTCCGTGCCGCAGCCTTGCGAACCGGGACCGGCGGCGGTGCTGCCGCTGCTGCGGCAACGTGATCTTCGGCGGCCGGCGTGGCGCGCGCGGCCTGCGCATTCTGGTCTCGCATCGGCGCATTCATGGCGCGGCCTCCGTCGAGCCACGGTCGGTCAGCTTCTCGTTGACGTATTGGGTGACGAAGCTGGCGAGCGCGTCGAAATCCGTGGTCTTCAGGATGACCTTGGTGTCCGGGCCCGCCTCGATCGCGGCCTGAAAGGTGCCGATCTCGCTCAGATAGTCGACATAGGCCGCCGCATCGATCGAGAGCCGGACCCATGGAGATCGCGAGATCGTCAGCAGCAACACATCGTCGGCGGGTTGCCGGCGGGCGACATGCCGGCGCAGCACGTCCGCGAGCTTGACCAGCAGGGCCTCGCCATGGACGGGAAACGGCAGCACCTCGCCACGTGTTTGCTCACCGAGTTCGGAGCTGGGCAACCCGACGCCGGAGCCGGCCGGAAGCGACGCCGGCGCGACGGGCTCCAGGTCTGCGGCATCGCCACCCGGATCGAATGATCGCATCACGTCGCTCAGCCACGACCGCAGCGTCCTGCGCTCGGTCAGTGGGAAAGGTGATGGCTGCGTGATCATGGCGGCGCTTCCGGGCTGGCTCACTTCACGAGCGGCTTGGTGGCGAGCCCGACCTGGCTCAGGCCGATGCGGCTGAGCAGATCGAACACGTCCATCACGCTCTGGTACTGCGCCTGCGCGTCGCCGCGCAGCACCACGGGGAATTCGGGCGTCAGGGCCTTCTGCTGCACCAGCCGCTGCTCGAGCTCGGGCAGCGTCACCGGAATGGTGTCGAGGAAGATCTTGCCGTCGTTGGCGACCGTGATCGCCTTGGTGGTCTGGGTCGCAAGGCTCGGCGCCGCCGAGGCCTTCGGCAGGTTGACTTTCTGTCCCTGCACGGTCGCCGTCGTCATGATGATGAAGATCACCAGCAGCACGTAGGCGAGGTCCAACATCGGCGTGATGTTGATGTCGTCATAGGGTTTTGAATCGGCCTGGATCTGCATCGCAATTACTCCGCGGCGATGCGGTGTTCGATCGGGTCCGGCCGGTCGGCGGAATAGAATTCCGCCATCTTGGTCACGAACTCGTCGACGAAGACCTGAATGTCGTTGGTCAGGTCCTTGATCCGGGAGATCAGGTAGTTGTAGCCGAACAGCGCCGGGATCGCGACGCCGAGACCGGCGACGGTCGCCACCAGCGCCGCCGCGATGCCGGGCGCGATCGCATTGACGTTGACGTCGCCGCTCGCCGCGATCGCTGCGAAGGTGATCATGACGCCGACCACGGTGCCGAGCAGGCCGAGGAACGGTCCGCCGGAGATCGCGATCGTCAGCACCACCATCAGGCGGTTGAGCCGCTGCATCTCCTTGACGACGCCGCTATCGAGCGCCGCGCGGATCGCCGCGATCGAAACTGCCGACAGCACCGGCGCGCGCTGCGAGTTGCTGAAGCGATGGCGAATCTCGGCCGCGCCGATGTGATAGATGCGGTAGAGCGAGGACGAGCGCATCATCTTGGCATCGGCCTCGGTGAGGCGTCCGCCGAGCGTCGAGACGTCATCGGCATCGCCGCGATCCAACATGGTGAGATCGGCGGCGATCTCGCGGAAGCCCTTCATGAACTGGGCATTCGCCTTGGCCTGCTTGTTGAGATACGAGGCCTTGTCGATCATCACCACCCAGCTGATCACGGCCATGATCAGAAGGATGCCGATCACCACCCAGCCGTCGAGCGTCACCGACTTCAGGATCACCGCGAAGTAGCCGGACAACCAGCTTGCGGTCTCCTCGTCGACGCTGAAGGACATCAGCTTGCCCTGGTCGGGGCCCTGCCCGATCGCCGCGATCTTGATGAAGCCGACCGGCCGCGCGACCTTGCTGATCTCGAGCTCGTCGATGTCGCCGACGAAACCGGCCATCGCCGCAGCGGGCGCCGGTGCCGGCGTTGCCGCCGCATCCGGCGTCGCCGCGGGCGCGGCGCCACCGTCCGCAGCCGACGCATCAGGGGGCACTGACGGTGTTGCTGCGGACGGGGCCGTCGCAGGCGCGATCGGAGAAGCGCTGGAGGTCGACGAGTCTCCTCCGATCAGGCCAACGGTATTGAGAGCCGGCAGGCTCGCGCTCAGCGCGGCATAGGATGCGCCGTCCAGATAGAGCGTGACCTGACCGTTTGCCGCAACCACGGCGACATGATGCCAGCTGCCGGCCGCCACCGGTGCACCGGCGGTGGAGCGCTGCACCGAGCCCGCATTGGTGACCTCGACGAACGGGCTGCCGTTGTCGACACCGATCACCAGCGCGTTGGCGCCGTCGCGCCGGCTGAACAGCGCGGCATTGGGCTGCAGCGCGGATGGCTTGATCCAGGCCGACCAGGTCAGCGCGGCGCCGTCCGGCGATGCGAGCGACGGCGAGGCCGGCATCGTCACCGGGGCACGGCCATCGAGCCGCAAGCCGGTGCCGATCAGCGAACCGTCCGCGGGCTGGCCAACGCTCTGGGCGTTATTGGCCCACACCGAGGAATCGATCGCCGGCGTGCCGCGCTCGTTGAAGTGATAGACCGTCAGCGTATCCGGGTCGTAGGTCCCCTTGGGATCGCTGGTCGCGAGCGCTTTCTTGTTGCCGTAGTAGAGCCAGATATCGGTCCGCGCACCCGGCGCCAGGTTCGGCACCGCAACCCAGACCAGGCCCTCGCCAAGCAGCGAGTCGAACTTTTCGATGTGATGCTTCAGCGGCGTCTTGTCATCGCCGGCGACGAAGCGGAGATCGCTGCCGTCGTCCTTGGCCGAGCTGAAGCGGAAGTTCCCGACATGCAGCCGGACCAGCACCGGCGTCGCGCCGATCGGATCGGTGACGTTGGCGCCCGACGCGCTGGCATCGACCGTGATCTTCTTGCGCAGCGACCATTCGTCGTTCCACCAGGCGTTCGCCGGTGCGAGCGACGTCACCAGCGCGACGAGCCCGAACAACAATGCCGTCGCGATATTCGCGATGCCGCGGCGCAGCGCGCGCCGCTCGAAAGAGAAGCCCATCCCCATCAGAATTCACCCCAGATTCGGAAGTTCACGCGCGGACTGTTGGCGTGCGTGTATGCTTGAGTAACGCCCGGCACCGAGAACGCGACCATGCCGTTGAAATATTCGAGCGTCTTGAAACGCGTGCCGACGCCGTAGCTCCATGCGACGAACGACGACTGCTGCCCCACGAGCGGCTGCTGAATCGCCGTATAGCCACCGTCCATGAAGGCGAAGAAACGCCAGTCGTTGAAGGTGGTGAAACGCGGCTTGCCCTCGCCGGTCTCGCTCTTCAGCTCGTTCTGCAGCATGCCGCCGACATTGGGGGTGCGCAGCTCGAGGTTGGCGACCGCGCCGTTGTCGCCGAGCGCCTCGGATTCGAGATAGCCGCGCACGGTATCGAGACCGCCGAGGCTGAACTGCTCGCTCGAGACCAGCGGACCGTCGGCAATCTGCCCCTGCACCTTGCCGTAGAGCTGGAAACCTTCCGGCAGTTCCTGGGTATGCGAGACGTCGAGGTTGAGGTGGGTGAAGCTCGGCGACGCCTTGTAGCGCTTGGCGTCGAACTCGTCCCACGGGCTGCTCAGCGTCCGGATGTTGTAGGTGATGCCGGCATTGAACTGCGTCGTGAACTTGTCGTTCTGGAACGTCGCACCATAGGTCGCGACGAAAGGATAGTACGTGACGGGCGACGAGAAACCGTCGGTGCCGAGTTTCACGGTCTGGTCGAAATGTTTGTAGTCCATGCCGACCGACAGCGTGTGGAACAGGCCCTCGCGGGTCGGCAGCGTGATCACGGCCCGTTCGCCGATGATCATGCCGGGACCGACCACGTTGGTACCGCCGATCGTCGCGACATTGCTGTTCGACTTCACGCTGTAGAACAGCAAATTGAGCCAATCGGCGTTGGGCACGCGCGCCATATACGAGCCGGAGAAAACCTCGGCATCGCTCGGACGCTCCGGCGCGACCTGATAGGTGAAACTCAGGGAGTGGCCGAGCTGCCACAGATCGTCGTAGTGGACGGTGGCCGAGACGCGGCTCGCCGTGGTGGACGGCGATTGCCGGTTGTTCACTTCGAGGCTGGCGTGGATCGGCGCCTTGTCCTCGACATTGAGATCGACGTCGACGGTGCCGGGCGCCACGCCGGCACGCAATGCCGGCGTCACGCGGCGATCGGGCCACTGGTTGAGCGAGACGATGTCCTTGGTGACATCGGTGAAATTGGGAACGGTGCCTTCCTTCAGCGAAGGCGCGCTGTCCTTGATCCGGTCGAGGTCGAAGTAACGCGAGTTCTTGACCCGCAGCCGTCCGACCTTCAGTTCCGTCACCTTGAGGGTGACCACGCCGCCGGTGACATTCTGCTGCGGGACCGCGACGCTGACGGTCTGGTAGCCCTTGTCGTGATACGCCTTCTCCAGCGCGGCGCGCGCCTTCTCGACATCCTCCGAGGTCTTGCCCGGACCGAGGAACGGATAGATGGCCTCCTCGATCTCGACCTGGGGCAGCTTGTCGGCGCCCTGCACCGCGAAGTCGTCGATGTCGAAGCGCTGCAACGGCGCCGCCGGCTTCTGCGCCGGCGCATTCGCCTGGGCCGGCTGCTTGCCGGGCGCCGGCGCTGCGGCCGGCGCCGCGGAATCCTTCGCCGCGCGCGCCGGAACGACCGCCGCGACAGAACCAGCCACGGAGAGCACGGCGGCCGACATGCAGAACCCGACCCGGCGCCGTTGACGACGCCCAAAAAACAAATGATCTCTTCGACTACGCACAGACGTCCCACTTACTTCGTGCAGACGCGCGCCATCGCGACAGGAAGATCGCGATAGCGGCGCCTTACTCAGAAGACGTCTGGGCGCGAGCAAACCCGCAAAAGATTCTGCGGCATCGCGGAAGAAATTTTTTGTTTGTTAGGAGTTCGAGCGGCGCGGCGCGGATTCGTTCGATTGGAGCGCCGTTTCGATTGAAACGAGATCGAGACCCCAGATCTTTCTTTGGCGTATTTTCTTCATGCGAACGGGTATCCGCTTCGCGCGAAGACGCTCCAGCTCAGCTCATCAGCACCACACCGCCGGGCAGCGACGTGATGCGCGCGCCGAACAGTTGCTCGACCTGGGCGACGAAATTGTCCAGCTTGTCGACCTGGAATGTGCCGTTGACGAGCCGGCGCTTCAGCTCGGCATTGGTAATGATGATCTTCCCGGCGCGGTACCGGTTCACTTCGTCCACTACGCTTGCCAATGGCCGGTCGCGGAAGATCAACAATCCGGTCTGCCAGGCGGCGACCTGCTTGGCATCGACCGGAAGCGAGGCTTGCAGTCCGGCGGGCGAGTAGCTGACCTGTTCGGCCTTGCGAAGCTGTACCGACCGGCCGCCCTGCTCGACGGTGACGATACCGTCGAGGCATGTCACCGAAACGACACCGTCGAGGCAGCGCGCGTTGAAGTCGGCCTGCAACGCACTGATACGGCCGTCGCGCGCCAGCATCACCAGCGGCGTCGTCGACGACCTTCGGGCGATCACCGAGGCCTCACCCGAGATCAGCTCGACCCGGGTTTCGTTCGGCGAGGGCCGCAGCGCAAGGCTGGTCTGGGTATTCAGTTCGACCGATATGTCGGGCGTCAGCATCACCTTGCGCTGCTCGCCTTTTCCGGTGCGGTAGTCGGCCGAGAGTTCGTCGATCGACGGCCACATATCGAGAGGCGGCCGGATCATCAAGTATCCGGCGGCGGCAGCAATCGCGCCGCCCAACACCATGCGGCGTGTCAAGAACCGTGACCGCCGCTGCGGCAATGCCACGACGGCATCCGTTGCGGCCTGTTCCTCGGCAAGCTCCTTGGCCGCGGCGCCGGCGCTGCGGAACAGCCGGGCTGCGCTCCTGAACGCCTCCTCATGGTCCGGACTTTGCGCGCGCCAGCGCTGCAATGCGTCGATATCGGCACGCGTCGGCGAACCGGTCTTCAGCCGAACGACCCAGTCAAGCGCCTCGTCCAGCAATGGATCGGGCCCGGATGTGCGAGGCGGCTCGGTCACGACGGATTGCTCATCACCCTGCTCGCCAAACCCCAACCTCCCGATCGCGCCGAGCCCATAGCGAAGCTCGCTGTATAGACGATTCCGGAGGCAGCCGGGCACCGCAATCGGCCGTTGCGCACAACGCAGGCAGAAACATCCGGCAATCGCGGCTTGAGCCGCATCGCACGCGAAAGCGCGGCGCGACGATCGCGCGCCCGGTCGATTGCATACAGACCTGCGATCAAGCGGCTCAACACTTCCAGCGAACCTTTCCCGGCCCCCCAAGGTCCTCCAGAGGTGGCTCTCTATTCGATAGACGACTGGAAGCCAGCTATCCCGCAGAACGAAGATAGAAAATCGTGCAGCTTGTCACACCTGATTTGAGGTCATCGCCCGCGGCCGCCGGAAACAATCGTCCGCGGCGAAATGGACGGCCCGTTGTGATGCGCATGACGGCAGTCGCGACCGCCACGAATTTCGATCACGAACGGGGACGCGGACCGCCAAGACGACGGATCAAAGTATAGTCGAGACAATCAGCACAATGGCTCAGGGCCAGTTTCAAATCGCTTTCTACCGTTCTCACGCTGACGCCGAGACGGGCCGCGACATCCTGCGGCGATCGTCCCTCGATCGCAACACTATAAAGTACGTCGCGCGGCCGCGCCGGCAATTCGGCCAGGGCCCGCTTGAAAGCATCGATATCGGAGCGCGCCTCGACGATTCTCGCCGGGCTCGGTCCTTCGTCACTGACGTCGAGCAGTGCGTCGATTTCGGCGGTGCTAACGCGGAGATTCTGCGCTTTCTGGCGATCCTTGGCGATATTGATCGCGATACGGAATATGTAGTCGGCGGGACTGCGGATCGGCACGGTATCGGTGACACGCTCCAACCGGAGGAACGTCTCGTGCAAGGCCTCGTAGGCGAAGTCCGACGATCCCAGACGGCGGGTCAATTTCTTGACGAGGCCGTCATAATTGTCAGCAAGCTGCCCCCGCAGCCGCATTCGATTGATTTCAGCCACGTTCCGCGGCCTCCCAGACACCAGCCCGATATCCAGATTGAACTGTTCTTGAAGCTGGCCAATCTCGTAACGGCCGGGCACAACACATTTATGACGGTAACAAGTCGACACCGAACGACACGGAAGCTGATGCGTCGGGGTCACATCCAAAAACAATGAAACGGCGTCCGGAGCCGACGAAGCCGGCCCGGTAGCGCGCGACCGGATCAGGACGGATCGAACACCAGGGTGATCTGAATATTGAGCCGGTCCGGCAGCGCCGACGGGATCGACGGCAGCGGTTGCGCGCGCCGGATCGCATCAACGGCCGCCTTGTCGAGCACGACCTCTCCGGAACTGGTCTTGACCCAGACATCGAGCAGGGTGCCGTCGCGCTGCATGGAAAACAGCGTCTCGACCGCCCCGCGCAGCCGCCCGAGCCGTGCCGCACTCGGATAGCGCTGGTAGCGCGCCACATGACGAAGCAGCGCTTGCTGGTATTTCACGGTGACGCTGTTGGGCGGCGCGTCGGCAGGCGATGGCGTCGGATGGAAGCTCGGCACGGTCGGCTCCGCCGGCATCGGCTCTCGCCCCGAGGCCGCCGTCAGATTGTCCAGCGGCGGTTCAGCGTTCTCCGGCGACACCTCGGTCCTGCTGGCAAGCGCCGCGGTTTGCGGCTGCGACACGGGTGCGACCGGGATCGGCGCGGGCGACGGGCTCGGCAGCAACCGAACCTGTACGACCGAGCTCTGCTCGCGGCTGGCCGACCCGGCCGGCGGCTGCAACCGGATCCAGTAGATTCCACCGACGAACAGCAGCGTCGCGATCGCCGGCGCCAGCAGCAGGCGCAGGACCTCGCCCGAACTCCAGGCGCCTGGATCATCGGGACGAAACATCCGCGTCATCGGGCTGATGCCGCGCGCGCCGTCGGGTCCGCTAGTGTCGCTGGCGCTCATTGCAATGATTTCACCCGGATCGCGATCCGCACCGGCAGCGACGCATTGGCGGGTGTGGCCCGGCTCACGGTCAGCCCTTGCAGCGCCGCAGTCACGGCTGCATCGCGGTTCTGATCACCGGTCGGCCGGAACAACTGGGCGCGCTGGATCGTGCGCGACGCGTCGATCCACAGGTCGACGACGAGCTGATAGCTGCCACCACGCGACCCGATGTTCTTCTGAAGCGCTTTCTGAATGTCGAACTGCAGGCTTTCGCTGTAGTCGCGCAGCGCACCGGTATCGCTGCCGTCATTGGTCGCCCGCACCTGCAGCGTGCCCAGCGACAGGTCCGCGGTCGCGAGCGGGCTTGCCGGCGGACGGTCGACACGCGCACTGCGCGAGGCAAGGGTGATCGCATCCGGACGAATATACTGGACCTTCAGGTCGGACCCCTTCAGAAGCAGATTCAATGCGTCCTCGGGCGTGAGGCTCCCCTCGACCAACGTCGACGTCCGGCCGGTTGCGGAGTTGCTTTCATAAAGTACCTGAACGCCGGTTCGCTCGCCATAGGCCTGCAACGCGCTGGCCAACTGCTGGGCGGGGATGTTGAACTCGATCGGCGCAGATGCGGCAACAATCTCGCGCTGCTGCGCGGCAACCGCGCAGATGCCGCCGATCAGCAGCGCGGCACAAATCCCGAACAGATGACGCGACGTCGCGGAAGATCGCGGAGCGTCACCGCTGATCACGGCGCCAGCCCGTGCACCATATGATCCCACTGCCGTCATAACCTTGCTTCGGCCCAAAGTGACCACGGGTGAAATTCGGCCAGCATGTCTGTGCAGGTTGGCCTTCCGGCCCGCGAACCTGCGTTCTTTATATCTGGAATGTGACGGCCGTCTAACTGGCATATCGCTCGACCAGCGCGTCAGGAATTTGTGTTGTCCATTCAACACAAAAGTTCCCGAGGGCCACCGGAACGGAGTTGCGCGCGCGGGCAAGCCATATGGCTGGCGCAGAAAACGAGCGAGCGCTCTCTCAGAAAATTTGCTGATCCCCCTTTTCCGACCGCCGCTTCGTGCGCTAGGAATTGAGCAAGGGCGTAAAGCCCAGCCCGGACCGGTCAAGAAAATGAAGCGGTCCGGAAGCATAGCCAGGGAGGCAATTTGGGTCTCGCGCGCCAGCGGCCGGGGACGAATGCGTTCGCGATGGACGTGCTTTGCGCACGGATCCTCGAACGGCATCGGGATTCCATCCGGGTCCAGAAAACGCATCTCGCCGTTCCAAACCTGGCGCGCATCATCGGCGCGACGCTCACGCTGTCCAACAAGCACGGCTTTCACGCCACCACGCTGCGCCAGCTGGCGGAAGCGTCCGGCCTCAGCATGGGCGGTCTCTATACCTACTTCGACAGCAAGCCGACATTGCTGTCGATGATCCTCGGCGAGGTCGCCGAGACCGCCGCGGAGGTCCTCACCGCACCGCCCGCCGACGTCAAGCAGGATGCCCGCAAGCATCTGCACTGGATCATCGCGACCCATGTTCGCATGAGCGAGGCGATGCAGCCCTGGTTCGTGTTCTCCTTCATGGAAGCGAAATCGTTTCCGCCCGCGGAACGCCAGCGCGCCATCGAGATGGAGGTGATGACCGAGAAGATCATCGCCGACGTGCTCAAGCAGGGTGTCGCCAGCGGCGCGTTCGCGATCGATCAGGTCACGCTGACGGCCTCGCTGATCAAGCCGCTGTTGCAGGACTGGTACGTCAAGCGCGCGAAGTACCGCAGGCGCGGCACGTCGATCGAGGCCTACATCGACACTGTCGGTGCGTTCGTCGATGCGGCGGTCGCGGGCAGGACACGGCCCAGCCGCGCCGCGACCGGCTCCCGCACGAGGTCCCGGCAAACGGCGCACCCATAGCAGCAGGAAGGACGAGGCAATGAAGCGATTGCGGTTCAATCAACAGGAGATCGTCTTCGCCGTATTCGCCGCCCTCTTCCTGGCTTTCTCGATTTTCCTGCGCGGCTTTCTGACGCCGGAAAACATGTTGACGCTGCTGCAAAACGTCGCCGTGCTCGGCATCCTCGGACTTGCCATGGCGATCGTCGTGATCGGGCGCGGCATCGACATCTCGCTGATCGCAGCGCTCGCGGTGCCGCCGGGGCTCGTGCTGCAAATGGTGCAGAACGGCCACTCGCTGCCGGCCTCGCTGTTGACCGCCGTACTGCTGACGATCGCGTTCGGCCTGGTCAATGGCTGGCTGATCGCCTATGCCGAGGTCCCTTCGCT
Source organism: Bradyrhizobium sp. UBA2491 (assembly GCF_002341725.1). Classification (NCBI taxonomy): domain Bacteria; kingdom Pseudomonadati; phylum Pseudomonadota; class Alphaproteobacteria; order Hyphomicrobiales; family Nitrobacteraceae; genus Bradyrhizobium; species Bradyrhizobium sp. UBA2491. Next base: position 179,974 of record NZ_DDOP01000081.1, on the reverse strand, counting down.
GTTCGCGACGCTGGCGACCGGCCTGCTGCTCGCCGGCCTCGGGCAGGCCGCGCTGTTTCAGCTCGACGTCGTGCAGTGGAGCGACGGAATGAAGGGCTTCGAGCGGCTCGGACAGGGCACCATCCTCGGCATCCCGACCTCGATCGTGATGTTCGTGATCGCCTGCGTGGTGGTGGCCTTCCTGCTGCGCCAGACGCGCTGGGGCGCCTATATCTATGCGATCGGCGACAATCCCTACGCGGCCCGCGTCACCGGCATCCCTTCGCGCCCGATCATCGTGCTGCAATATGTCGTCGCGGCGCTGATCGGCTGCTTCGCGGGCCTGGTGATGGCGGCCTCCGTCAACTCGATGCCGACCCGCATCTTCAATTCGACCCTGATCTACGACGTCATCCTGGTCGTCGTGCTCGGCGGCATCGGCCTGTCCGGCGGCCGCGGCGGCGTGCTCAACGTCATCATCGGCACGCTGCTGATCGGCACCATGCTCAACGGCATGACCATCATGGACATCTCCTACGCCGGCCAGAACCTCGTCAAGGGCGTCGTCCTGCTGCTCGCCGTCATCACGGATTCATTCCTGAATCCGCGCAACGAAGAAACCGCACAGCAGGGCGACATCTGAACCAAGCCACGGAAACCTCAATCACGAGCAAGGAGGAAGCAATGAGACACGCTGTCAGGACTGCAAAGGTGATCGCCGCGGCACTCGGGCTCGCGGCCATCGCCGCACCCGCCATCGCCCAGCAAGGCCTGGACGAGCCGTTCCAGAAGCCGTTCAAGGAGGCCCTCGCCGGCAAGACGGTGGCCTACGTTCCGGTGGCGATGAACTTCGACCTCACCGAAGGCTGGTACGCCGGCTTGAAGAAGGAGCTCGAACCGTTCGGCGTGAAGTTCGAAATCCGCGATCCGAACTGGAACACCAATGCCGGCGCGCAGGCGGTGACCTCGCTGATCTCGGAGAAGCCGGCCGTGATGGTGATCCACAATCCGGACGTGCAGACCTACGCCAAGCTGCTGCAACGCGCCGAGAACGAAGGCATCTACGTGATCCAGATCAACATGGGCTCGGCCTACCGCTCTTCGGCCTTCGTCGGCGCCAACTGGATCGAGATCGGCGAGAAGGACACCGAGGCCGTGGTCAAGGCGTGCCAGGGCAAGTCGAACAAGATCGCCATCGTGCAAGGCGCGCTCTCGGCGGCCGCCAGCGCCTACACGCTGAAGGGCGTCGAGAACGTGCTCGCCAAGCATCCGGAGATCAAGGTGGTGTCGAGCCAGGCCGCCGACTGGGATGCCGCAAAGGCCAAGGCGATCACCCAGACCGTGCTGAAGCAGAATCCCGATCTTTGCGGCATCGTCGGCTTCTGGGACGGCATGGACATCGGCACCGCGGCCGCGGTGAAGGAAGCCGGCCTGACCGGCAAGGTGTTCGTCGCGACTTCCGGCGGCGGCGAACGCAAGGGCGCCTGCGAACTCGTCAAGTCCGGCGCCTTCGACCTCAACCTGAGCTACGACGTGCCGACCCAGGCCGCGCAGATGGCCGGCACGATCAAATGGCTGCTGTCGTCGGGCGCCAAGGCCGGCTCGGTCAAGGGATCGGAATACACGACCCTGATTCCGATCACCAAGGAGAATGCGGACAGCCAGACCGCGTGCTGGAATCTCAGCGACCTGAAGAAATAGTCCGGCCATTCCCGCTCGACGTCCCCGGCCCACTCGCCCGGGACGTCGATCTCCCGAAATCGAACAGCTTGCTGGAATGCCGATGCGCGACACCTTGACGAGCCTGCGTTACCGCTACTGGCCGGATCATCTCCTCGGCGAGATCCTGTCCAAGCGATGGACCGAGACCGCAATTCCGGTGATCCTGCTCCTGATCGTCGGCTTCGCGCTGAGCCGCTCCATCGACCACTTCCTGTCGCCGTCGAGCCTCGCCGACACCGCGCGGCAGGCCGGCGAGATCGGCTTCATCGGGCTCGGCATGGCGCTGGTGGTCATCGTCGGCGGCATCGATCTGTCGGTCGGCTCGATCTTCGCGCTGACCGATTTCTGCGCGCTCTATCTGCTCGACGTGCTGAACTGGCCGGTGCCCGCGGTGGTGGTCGCCACCCTCGCCTGCGGCGCGCTGCTCGGCGCCGTCAACGGCATCCTGATCGGATATCTGCGGCTCCGTGCCTTCATCACCACGCTGATCACGTTGATCATCTACCGTTCGGCGTTCGATCTCTTGATCCAGCGCTACTCCAATTCGATCGCAGCCGCCTTTCCCGACATCCCGTCCTGGAATTTCATCGGTGGCGGCGACGTGTTCGGCATTCCGAGCGTCGCGCTGGTCTATATCGCGATCGCGATCTTCGGTCACATCTTCATGACCCGGCTGCGCCCGGGCTGGCACATCACGGCGATCGGCGGCTCGCGCCGCTCGGCCTACAATTCCGGCATTCCGGTCCGCCGCACCATCGCGCTCTGCTACGTCGCAAGCGGCGTGCTGACCAGCATCGCGGCGCTGTTCTTCGCGGCGCGGCTCGGCACCGTCGGCGGCGACATCGGCGTCGGCCTCGAGGTGATCGTGCTGACCGCGACCGTGCTCGGCGGCATCACGCTCGGCGGCGGCAAGGGCTCGGTCGCCAAATCGCTGGTCGGCGTGCTGATCGTGCTGCTGATCACCAACGGCCTGACCACGCTCAATGCGCGCGGCGGCATCAACCGCATGGCGCTCGCCGGCATCCTGCTGGTCGCCGCGATGGTCGATATCCGCTGGCAGAAGAACCGCACCCGCATCATCAGCAAGGTCTATGTCGCGCCGACCTATCACGCGCTGCCGCCGCCCCCGCCGACCGAGATCGGCCAGGGCGGCCCGTTCGAGCAGAACGACAAGCTGCGCGATGTCGAACTGATCGGGCTCGGCCGCATCGAGGCGCCGGAGGACGTGATCCTCGATCGCCACGACAATCTCTATGCCGGCTCGCGCCACGGCGACATCATGCGCTTCCTCGCGCCGGATTATCAGCGGATGGAGGTATTCGCCCATATCGGCGGCCAGCCGCTCGGCATGGCGTTCGACCGCCAGGACAATCTCTATGTCTGCATCGGCGGCATGGGCCTCTACCGCATCAAGCCCGACGGCACCGTGGAGAAGGCGACCGACGAGACCAACCGCAGCATGCATTCGGTCAACGACGACAGCCGCCTGCGGCTGGCCGACGACCTCGACATCACCGATGACGGCCTGATCTTCTTCTCCGAAGCAACCGTCCGCTACGAGATGGACGAATGGCCGATCGACGGCCTCGAGGCCCGCGGCAACGGCCGCATCATCTGCTACGACACCAAGACCGGCGCGACGCACACGGCGCTGCGCGGCCTCAAATTCCCCAACGGCATCTGCGTCGCCAGCGACGGCCAGTCGATCCTGTTCGCCGAAACCTTCGGCTGCTCGATCAAGCGGCTGTGGTTCGCCGGGCCGAAGAAAGGCCAGGTCGAGGTGGTGATGGACAATCTGCCGGGCTATCCCGACAACATCAATCTCGCCTCCGACGGCAATTACTGGCTGGCGCTGGTCGGCATGCGCAGCCCCTCGCTCGACCTCGCCTGGAAGATGCCGGGCTTCCGCCGCCGCATGGCCAAGCGCGTTCCGGTCGATGAATGGCTGTTCCCGAACATCAACACCGGCTGTGTGGTCAAGTTCAACGAGCAGGGCAAGATCCTCGAATCGTTCTGGGACCTGCGCGGCGAGAACCATCCGATGATCACCTCGATGCGCGAGCATCGCGGCTATCTCTATCTCGGCGGCATCATGAACAACCGGATCGGCCGCTACAAGCTGACGAATGCCGACCCGAACTTCGTGCAGTATGACAAGCGCTGGGGGAAGCTGTCGTGATCGCGGCCGTCAGGGAATTCGCCAACCGCTTCCTCGGCCGTGGCGAGGCCACCATCACCGTGCCGTCGTTCGATGGCGCGCTCAAGCCGAACCAGAAGCTGGAGGCCGCAACCACCTTGCTGGAAGGCGAGGCGCTTGAGGACCTCGCGACCGACGGCCGCAATCTCTACGTCGCCGACGGCCACCGCCTGCTGCGGCTCGACGGCAGTGCCGCGACCGAGCTGCGCAGCTTCGAGCAGCCGATCTCGGCGCTCTGTACACTCGCCGACGGCGGCATCGCGGTCGCGCTCGGCGGCCGGGAAGTGCGCCTCTATGCCGATCCAACGTCGCGTGAGCCGAACGTGACGTTCAGCGATACTGCCTTCAATGCGATCAATGCGCTGACGCTGGCAGATGACGGGACGTTGATCGCGACCGACGGCTCGTCGACCTGCGGCGTCGACGACTGGGCGCGCGACCTGATGGAGCTGAACCGCAACGGCCGCGTGTTCCGGCTCGATCCCAGGACCAGATCGGTCAAGCCACTGGCGTCAAGACTTGGTTACGCTTTCGGCGCCTGCGCGCGTGGCGATGGCGTGCTGGTCAGCGAGAGCTGGCGGCATCGTCTCGTGCTCGTCGCGGATGGCAGGCCGCCGCAGATCGTGCTCGGTCACCTGCCGGTCTATCCGTCGCGGCTGTCAAGGGCAGTGGGCGGCGGCTACTGGCTCACCGCATTCACCGCTCGCACCCAGCTGGTCGAGTTCGTGCTGCGCGAGCCGGCCTACCGGCGCCGCATGATGGCCGAGATCGACCCGGCCTATTGGGTGGCGCCGCGGCTGCGCTCGGGCTTCTCGTTCAAGGAGCCGATGCAGGGCGCGCACATCAAGACGATGGGCGTCATCAAGCCATGGGCGCCGCCGCGTTCCTACGGCCTCGTGATCCGGCTCGGAGAAGACGGCAAGCCGCTCTATTCGCTGCACAGCCGGGTCGACGGCATCAATCACGGCGTCGTCGCGGCGCTCGAGCTGGGCGGTGACCTCGTGCTGATCGCCAAGGGACCGGGCCGCGTGCTGAAACTGCCCCTTGCCGGGCTTGCCGAGGAGACAGGCTCATGAGCGACACCATGCTGTCCCTGCGCAAGGCGACCAAGCTCTATGCCGGCGTGCCCGCGATCGAGGGTGTCGACTTCGATCTCCGCCGCGGCGAGATCCACGCGCTGGTCGGCGAGAACGGCGCCGGCAAGTCGACGCTGACCAAGGTGATGGCCGGCGTCGTGACCTTGACCTCGGGCAGCATGACGGTCGACGGCTCCGACGTCGCGCCACGCACGCCGCTCGAGGCACGCAATCTCGGCATCGCGATGGTGTTCCAGGAGAACAGCCTGGTGCCGACCATGACGGTGGCGCAAAACCTGTTTCTCGGGCAGGAGAAATTCTACAACCGGCTGCGCGGCATCTACATCGCCGCCCAGCAATTCCTGCAATCGCTCAATTTCGACGTGACGCCGACCGCGACCGTGAGCGGGCTCGGCGCCGCCAAGAAGCAGATGGTGGAGATCGCCCGCGCAGTCCTGCACAAGGCCAAGGTCATCATCTTCGATGAGCCGACGGCATCGCTGACGCCGGAGGAGAAGAAGTATTTCTTCGACCTGGTCCGCGACCTGAAGAAGCGCGGCGTCTCGATCATCTTCATCTCGCACGCGCTGGAGGAAGCCCTGCTGCTCGCCGACCGCATCACGGTGCTGCGCGACGGCAAGCACGTCGTCACCGACGACGCCGCGAAGTTCGACCGCGCGGCGATCGTCCAGGCGATGGTCGGCCGCGACCTCTCCAACACGCTGTACGGCGCGCGGAAGGCCAGCGTCCGGCCGGCCGGTGCGCGTGTGCTCACGGTGCAGAACCTCAAGATGGCACCGATGGTGAAGAACAATTCGCTGTCGGTGTTCGCCGGCCAGATCACCGGCGTGTTCGGCCTGGTCGGCGCGGGCCGCACCGAAACCTTCAAGATCGTATCCGGCGTGTTGAAGCGCGATTTCTTCCACGGCGGCGAGATCCTGCTGCACGACAAGCCGGTGCGCTACCGGGTGCCGGCGCCGGCGGTCAAGGCCGGCATCGCCTATGTCACCGAGGATCGCAAGGTCGAGGGCTTCTTCGAGACCGCCTCGATCGCCCGCAACATCTATCTCGGCCTGCTCTCCAAGTTTCCCGCGGGACGGATGCTGCTGTCGCGGCGCGAGACCAACACGGTCGGCAAGACCTGGACCCAGCGGCTCAAGGTCCGTGCGATCGGCGACGAGGCCAAGGTGGTCGAGCTGTCAGGCGGCAACCAGCAGAAGGTGGTGATCGCCAAATCGCTGGTGCAGGAACCCGAGCTGATCATCTTCGACGAGCCGACCCGCGGCGTCGACGTCGGCGCCATCGTCGAGATCCACGAGCTGATCAACCAGCTCGCCGATGAGGGCAAGGCGGTGGTGGTGATATCATCCTATCTGCCCGAGATCATGGCGCTCTCCGACCGCATTCTGGTGTCGCGCCAGGGCAAGGTGGTCGAGGAATTCTCCGCGGTCGAGGCCACCGAGGAGAAGATCATGTACGCGGCGATTCACTGAGGGCGCGACTGGCCGGCGTCATGGCCGACTGGCGACGCCATGCCGCAGCACGATCGCGCGCCCGAACATGATCATCGGGCGCTCGACCAGCCGGTAGACCAGCCAGGACACCAGCAGGACGAGGCCGGTGCAGATCAGCATGGTGGCGATATCGCTGATCTGTCCGGTCAGTGGCAGGAAGCGGTAGACCGTGACGTTCACCGGCCAGTGGAACAGGTACATCGAATAGCTGATCAGCCCGATCTGCGACAGCAGCGGCGAACGAGGCCGATCGAACCTGACGGCCGCCATGAAGATCACGAAAGCCAGCGCATAGGCCGTAACGACGGGCAACAGCCCTTCCATGATGAAATTGTCGCCGCGCGCCAGCGAGAAGGCCGCCACCGACGGCACCGCGGCAACCTGTGCAAGCACCAGCGCCAGCGCCGCCGTGCGCGCACCGGGCACCCGCTCGACAAGCCACAGGCGCAACAGCAGACCCAGGAACAGGAATGAGAGGTGCATGCCGAGATACTGCACCGGGACGTTGGCAATCCCATGCGTCCGCAACTGGACCGGCAACGCCGTTGCGACCACGAGCGCCAGGCTCAGGATCGACAGCACGCCGACCTGGCGGAGCTTGCCGACCGAGAACAGCAGCGCGATCAGGATGTAGAACACCAGCTCGATGAACAGCGTCCAGTAGATCGGCGACAGCCAGGGCTGGCCGAACAGCGTCGGCGCCATCGTCATGTTCGCAAGCACCGTCACCGCGCGCGGCGGCTCGCCAGCAAGACAAGCCATGGTCGCGAGCACCGCGAGCGCGAGCCACAGAGCGGGATAGAGCCGGAATATTCGCGAAACGGCGAATTGAAACAGCGGCCGTTCGCCGCCGATGCTGAACGGCACGACGAAGCCGCTGATCAGAAAGAACAGCGCCACGCCGAACCGGCCAAGACTCACATTCTGAACCAGCATCTCGCCAGCCGCATTCATCGGCCCGGCGGCAAGCGGGGTCTGCCGAAGCAGATCACCGAACATATGCTCGACCATGACGCCAAGCGCCGCGATCGCTCGCAACCCGTCGATATTGCCGTAGCGACGCGGTGTCATGTCTGGCCTCATGGCGATGTCAGGCCGAGCGCGCCGCGGGTCGCGGCATCGAAGCCGGGGCCGGTTTCGTTCTCCGCCAATGCGAATCCGCCTGTCGCGACATAAGTCCAGCAGGACCAGGCGAAACCGTAAGCCTCCGCGAGCTCACGCATGTCACGCAGCCAGCTCGCGCGCGCGGTCGCGCCTGCGACGCTGTCCTGGAAGGGCGTCCTGTGCACGCCGAACTCGCCGAGCAGGATCGCCTGCGCCGGCAGGTTCTGCGCCGTGCGCCACGCCGCCACCTGCTGAAACGTCCGCTCCAGCGTCGATCGGTTGAAGCCGGAGCTGACATAGCTCGCGAGCGTCTGCCTGGCCTGCCGTGCCTGATCCAGCTCCGTGCCGGTGAGGCCGAGCGCCGCGATGCGCTGGTCGGTCGCCTGCGCCATCGCGTCGACCGATGCGGGCGCCGGATAGACGATCCCATCCAGCGCATAGGCCGGACTGCCGCGCACGCCCTGATGGGTGAACTGCCACGGCGAATAGTCGTGATAGGTGTAGATCAGGCGCCTGTCGCCGGCAAACGGATGCATCTTGATCTGCGCCAGCGCGCCGGCAGCGTTCACAAGGCCGCCGCCCAGCACGAGCGGCAGCGTCGCCGAACCGCGGCGCGCGGCTGCGTAGGCGGCTTCGAGCATCGGTTGCCATGCGGCCGCTGATATCTCCGGCTCGTTCATCAACTCGAGCGCGATCCTCGGCGGCGCCGCCTTGCGCCGCTCGGCGGCAACCTGGTCGAGGCGGCCTGCGAGACGGGTCAGCAACGCGAGCACGGCCTGGAATTTCGGCGTGTTCACGCCGGCGGTGAGTTCCGCAGGCCGGTAGGCCGGGCTCATGGCACTCGGGTGCAGGTCGACGATCACGCCAAGATCGGCGGCGAGCAGGTCGCGGACGGTGGTGATGACGAGATCATCCAGCCGGTCGCGGCTCGCCCCATCGAATGCCAGGAACGGACCGACGTCGAGGACGAGACGCACGAAGTCGAATCCTGCATCGTGGATCGCCCGACGTTGGTCCGCGCCGAACCGAAACCGCGGCGCGGAGAACGCCGGATCCACATAGGAGCCATCCTCGCGCACCTCGGCCCATCCGAACGCATGCGAGACGCCGATCCCGCGACGGAAACCGGGAAGCTCGCCGGCCGGATCGGCAATAGCCGGGAGCGCGGCAAATGGTGCGAGCATCGCGACACCGGCGATGCTGCGGAGGATGGAACGGCGACTGGTCACGATGTACCTCCGATCGCGCTCAGCCGCCGATCCCGCCGGGATGGCGCGCCGTCAACGCACCATCGAGCACGATCATGTCTTCCTGGCCGGCAAATGGGGCAGCGAGACCGGCGAGCGAGAGGCCGCGCAGCGCGGGCTCGATGGTTCGCGACGGCACGAACCGGACATCGCTCCACGCCTGTGCCTCGAAGGCCGCGATGTAATCGGCGGGCCGCAGCCGGTTCGGCTGGCCAGGAAAGCGGAACAGCCGGTAGATCGGCTCCGGATAGCGATAAATGTTGTTGGGGTCGTGCTCGCGAATCCAGCGCGAATGCGTTTGCAGGTCGATGATGTGGATCGCCTCGCAGCCCGGCCGGGCCACCTGCGTCAAGCCGGCGACGGTATCGGGGACGCTGTCGTAATGCTCGAACGCCGCACAACTCACGATCAGGTCGAAGGTTCGTCCGCCGGCGAGGCGGGGAATGTCGAAATCCCGGCCGACCACGTAGCTGAACTCGCGGGCGCCGGACGCCGATGAGAGGGCATGGGCGCGCTGCCGGTCCGCCTTGGTGCCATGGGAGAAGCGATCGAGCAGCAGCTCGTAGAACACGGGGTCCTCGTCGCCGGCGAGGTTGAACACGTCGATGGCGTGATAGGACCGCGCCCCCATGGCAAGGAACAACGCACCGTTGCCGCGCGACGCGCCAGGACTGAGCTCGAGCACATCGCGGCCCCGCAGATCGAATCCCGGCGGCATGAAACGACGGAACGAGCCGAAGATGTCGAGCAGATAGGCGATCTGGCCTTCGACGTCGAACTTCGACACGGTGTTCGGCGTGGCGTAGCCGCGCAGCTTGTCCTTGCTCCAGGCGAGGCCGAGGAAGCCGATGCCCAGCACGGTCATCTCCAGCTTGCGAAGGGCCAGCGTCATTGCCCGCCTCCGAACCCGAGATGGTTCTTGAGGTCGGTGCCGCCGCGATGCGCCCGTCCCGGTTTGCGCGCTGCCAGCGCACTCTCATAGACTTCGATGGTGCGGTCGACGATCGGGTCCCAGCCGAAGCAATCGAGCGCCCGCGCGGCTCGCTCGCTTCGATCCGGCAGGTTGCCCGATGGGGCGAGCTTCAGCCTGATCGCTCCCGCGAGCGCATCGACGTCACCCAGCGGAAAGTAGCTCTCCGGCCCGAGGTCGAGCGCGAGATTGGCGTCAATGTCGCTCGCCAGGCAGGGCACCCCGTGGCTCAGCGCCTCGAGCAGCACCATCGGCATGCCCTCATGGCTGGATGGGAGAACGAACAACGCCGCGTGCCGATAGAGCTGGGCGAGGCTCTCGCCGGACTGGAAGCCGGTCATCACCACGCCCGGCGTCGCCGCTGCCGCCTTCTCGACCGCGCGCAGGTAATTGCCGTTGTGATCGGCCGTGCCGACGATGATCAGCTTCCGGGTAGGGTCACCCAGGCGCGCGAAGGCATCGATCAGATCGAGCTGCCGTTTTTCCTCGACGATTCTGCCGACGCTCAGGATGTAGCGGTACGGCTTCACGTCGATATAGTCGAGATAGGAGGTGCCGAGCTTCGGAGTGCTGCTCTCCACGCCGTTCGGAATGAAGCTTGCTGGGACGCCGTGCCTGGCGCGGACCGAGTCGACGATGCCCTTCGCCACGCCGATACGCGCATGGGCGAACTTCATTCCCATCCATTCACCGGCGCGCAGGACCGACTTCGCCATCCATCCCCATTTCTGGCGTTCGTAGTCGAAGCCGTGATGCGTCACCACCACGCGAAGGCCGAGCAGGCGGGCCAGCGGCGTGAGCAGCGCCGGACCGATCGCATGGATATGGACCAGGTCCGGATTGCGGCGAGCGGCGGCGAACAGGCCGAGCGTGGTGTGCAGCAACGCTTCGACGTGCTTTGAACGCGGCGTCCAGATCGGCGTCACCGCGACGCCTTTCCAGACGTACGGCTCCGGTGATGGCAGGTACGGCCGGCGTCCGAGCACCTCGACCTGCCAGCCGCGCTGCGCGATGCGCACGGCGAGCGCGGCGACATGGGTCTCGACGCCGCCCTGTATCTCGGGGATGCCGCGCAGACCGAGGAAGATCACTTTCCTCGGAGGCCGGTTTGCTCCGCCGGCTGGTATCAATGTGTACATCAGTGCACCACCGTCTCGTAGAGTGCCGTCATGCGATCGCGGTATTTCTCGGGAGTGAATTCGCGCAACACCCAGTCGCGGCCCGCGGCGCCGAGCCTGTTCCGTGCCGTGCGGGGCAGCTTCGCCATGCTGGCCAGCGCCTCGGCCAGCATGCCGACATTGCCTGGTTCGACCAGGGCGCCGGTCTTGTTGTGAACGATCAGCTCCGGAATGCCGCCGATCCGTGTGCCGATCACCGGGCGGCCGAGCGCGTAAGCCTCGAGCACGCTGATCGGCGCGTTCTCGTACCATTCGGAGGCGAGCACCAGCGCCCGCGATTCTCCGATCACCTGTTTCAGCTCCGGCTTGTCCAGATGACCCGCGAAGACGACCTGGGCGTCGAGCTCGAACGCCAACCGGCGCAAGGCTTCCTCTTCGGGGCCGCTGCCGACCAGCACCAGGCGCTGACGCGCAAGCGCCGCGGCTCGCACCAGCGTGGCGAGCCCCTTCTCCGGCGCAAGCCGTCCCGCGTAGACGAAGTAATTCCCCTCGTGGCACCAGGGCGTGAACTGCTCGGCATCGACGAAATTCGGGATGTATGCGATGCGGCTCGCGTCCCAGCCCCACTGCACCAGCTTGTCGCGGTAGAAGCGGCTCGGCGCGATCAGGCAGTCGAGCGTGTCGCGGTAGAGGCCGAAGCTGCGATGGACCAGGGTCTCGAGGAAGACCAGCCCGCTCACCATGGCGGAGTCCTTGACGCAGCGCCGCAGCAGGACATTGTGGATTCGTCCACCGCGGCAGCGCTCGCAGACTTCGCCCTGGCTCAGCATCTTGTAGGCGGGACAGGCGAGCTTCAGATCATGCGCCGTCATCACCACCGGCACGCCTTCGGCCTTGAGCACATCGAAGATCGAGGGCGAGATGTGATGGTAGACGTTGTGGGCATGCGCCACCGATGGCTGCACACGGCCGACCAGGGCGAGGATCTTGCGGCGCGCCTCCAGCGAGAAGATGATCTTGGCTGCTTGCTTGGCTTTCGTGATCGGTCCGCTGGACCGGCCATATTCGATCTCGGAGACGAAGTAATCGGACCACGGGCTCGGCAGATTGTCGGGATGCTCCATCGCGAACGGCACTACTTCCCAGCCGGCCGACGCGAACAGATCGATCTGGTCGAGGAACACGCTCTCGGCGCCGCCGCGCCGGTAGAAGTAGTTGTTGATGGCCAAAAGCCGCCGTTCGCTCGTCATTGCCCAGCCTCCCGGAATCCCATGCGGTCGAGCGCAGCATCGACGGTCAACACGCAGCAGCCGCGCTCCACCGCATGCGCCACCAGCCGTTCGAACGCCGCGGGACTAGCCCCATAGGGCGTAGGCGTCGGCGAGATGTCGTGAGTGAAGAGGATCAGCCAGCCCGGATCCGCGATCAGCGCGTCGATCCAGCGGGTCAATCCCGCCACCAGCGTCTCGGGCTGGCGGATCTCGACTGCCTTGAGAAAGGTCGGATCGGTCGGCCCGCGGTTGATGGCTTCGCCGCCCGCGCGGCAGGTCCGGTACGAATCGGCCAGCATCGCCCGCTTGCCGAGGCTGCCGCTGTTGTAGGGATAGGCGAAATTACGCCGGCCGCGGCGCGGATCGACCGCATCGAGATAGCGCGCGTTGTCCGCGAGATCAGCGGCGAGGCGCGCGCGATCGAGATGCCTGATGTCGCGATGGCCGTAAGTGTGGCAGCCGATCTCGTGACCGCGCGCGACGAGCTCCCTACAGCCCGCAGCATCGATCAGGGTGCGATCCGGCTCGACTTGGCCCTCGAGGCCGCCCGAGATGTAGAACGTGCCGCGCACGCCGCACGCCTCCAGGATTGCCGCACCGACACGGAGCGCGGAGTCCGGCACATCGTCGAACGTGAAGGAGACGATCGGTTCGCGGGTCGGGACCTCGATGAGCTGCCAGGGCGCCGCCCGGAGCAACCTGTTGGTCAGACGACCGGCGAACCGGTCGATCGTGTGCGGCAGGCGCGATGCCGTCTCGGGCAGGAACGATGTGGGGCTACGCATGGGCCGTCTCCCCGACAGGCATCACCGCTTCACCGTCGCGGATCTCATGCGCACTCGCCTGCAAGCGAAGCCCGAAGATCGAAACGATCAACATGAACCAGACCAGACTGCCGGACTGGAAGTACAGGCTCTCGACGCAGGCCGAGAACACGCCGTACAGCCAGATCCGGGTGAACAGGCGGGTCAGCGCGGGGTCATTGCCGCGCGTCTCCGCGCGCGACACGTCGCGCAGCGGCAGCCAGACGAGCAACACGAGGGTGAGGATGAGACCCGGTATGCCGGTCGTGATCGCGGCATCGAGATAGGCATTGTGCGCGTTGAAGGCAGCGACCGCCCAGCTCGCTCCGCCCCCGGCCTTGTAGACCATCTCGTCGGTCTGCCAGAACAGCTGGAAGCCATATCCGGTGAACGGGCGGTCCGCGACGGCGGCGGCGCCGACCCGCCAGATGTCGATGCGGTTGGTGAAGGTCGGATCGATCCCGAGGCTTGCGACCAGCTCGCGCATCGTCGGCGAGACCGAGCAACCGATCGTGACGACGTTGAAGGCCGCGATCCCCAGGAAGACCATCGGGATGCGGATCGCCCGCCACCGCTCGAATATCCAGGCGATCACCAGAATGCCCGGCAGCGCCGCGGTCGACGACTTGCCGCCGGTATGGGCCAGGAACACGACCGCCAGCAGCGTGATCGCTCCGCCGACGATGCGGCGGCCGGTGCCGTACAAATAGAGCCCGGCGAAGCTGATCAGCACCATCGCCGCGGCCGCGACGTTCTTGTGTGCGAAGTGACCGCGCCATAGCCCGGCGTTCATCGGTTCGCGGATCTCGCTCGCCTGGTGGATCGCAAGCTGCGGCCACAGCGCAACGCCGAGATAGGCGAGCGCCAGCGTACCGAGGCAGCACATCGCCAGCATGCCGGCGAACTGCCGCTCAGAACGCGGCAGCAGCAGGAAGATGCCGGCATTGACGATCGTCAGCGACGCCAGCACGACGCGCTTCAGCGCGATGTCCGGATGCATCGAAATGGCCGAGACCAGCGCGAACCACAGCACCGTCACGATCAGCAGGCCGCGGGGACGCACGACGAGATGACGTGCCGGCGAGCTGAGCGCGGTCAACCACAGGCTTGCGGTCAATCCGAGGAAGACGATCTGATTGATCGTGCTCGACTTGTCGGCGGCGGGATCACCCGCATTGGCTGCCGACAGGTCGATGAACGGCGTCAGCGTGATCAGGTAGAACAGCAGCGTCGCCATGAACAGCGGCGGTCCGAGCACACTGATCGCTCCAGCTTCGCGCATGTCTCCCGACGCCATCATGTCGCCCTGCTCCCGGCGAGACGGAGTGCCGCGAGATAGCCGAGGCCGGCGAGTGCGGCCGCGCACAGCAGCAGTCCCAGCGCCGCACCCGCCGCAGCCGCGATGATCGGACGGGGCGGCCAGGTCCGGCGGAACGGCGCGACCGCGGGCGAGATGACCCGCACGTCGGTGGCGTCGATCTGCTGCCGTTCGGCGGCCTCGCCGGAGCGGGTCAGGAAGGTCTGGTAAAGCGCGGTCTTGGCGCTTGCCTCGCGCTCCAGCTCGCGCAGCTTCACCTGGGCCTGATCGTCGACCGACACGTTGCCGCGCAAGGTGCGCGTTTCCTCGTTCAGCGTGTCGAGCGCCACCTTGGCCTGATCGACCTCGAAGCGGGCGGCACGGCGCAGCCGCTCGGTCTCGGACTTGATCGCCTTGTTGAGGGCATCGGCCTCGGCCATCGCGTTCAGCATCGCGGGATGGCGCGGCCCCAGGGTCTGGGTGAGGGTCGCGATCTGCCTGCGCAGCGCCGCCTCGTCGGCGAGCAATCCCGACAGGGTCTGCGACTGCACCGCGCCGGCCTGCACGCCGTAGAGCGACACGGCGCGCGAGACCTCATTGTAGCGGGCCTCCGCCTCGGCGAGGCGTGCCTTGGCATCGGTCAGCTTGCCGTTCATCCGCTCCATGGCGTCGGTGCTCAGCGGCTGCTTGGACGGCCCTTGCTGCAAGCCATGGGCTCGCCGGAATGCTTCGGTGCGGTCGTCGGCCTCGGTCGCCGCGGCCTTGAGCTCGCCGAGCCGCGCTGTCAGCCCCTGCGCCACGCGACCGGCCCGCTCCGCGTCGGCACGAACCACCTCCTCGCGGAACGTCGTGGCGATGGAGTTCGCGAGCTTCGCCGCCATCGCCGGCTCGCTCGCCCAGACCGACAACGTCACGACATAGGATCGCTCCTGTCGCACCACGTTGATCCGCTTGGCGAGCAGGCCGATCAGATCGTTGCGCCGGGCGGCGTCGGAGACGTTGCGATCGAACAGCCAGCTGAGGTCGAACAGACGCATCTTGTCGGCAAATTCGGGATCGTTTGCGAGGCCGAGCTTGTCGATCACGCGGAGCAGGACATTTCCGGACGTGATCGAGCGCATCTTGCTCTCGACATCCAGGATCTGGCTGTCGCTCTGGATATTGGTCGCGTAGAGATCGTTCGGGGTGACTTGCAGATTGGACGGCGAGATCGTGAGATCGGTGATCGCGGTGAACCGGGGCGTCACGAGTTGCGTCGCACCGACGCCGGCAATCGCACCGGCGAGAGCCGCGACCAGGATCCATCGCCAGCCATGAAGCAGCCAACCGGCGACCTGCATCGCGTTGATCGCGACGCCCTGCGCAGACGTGATCCCGCCGGCCATTCGATAGGGAATGGTATCGCTGCGCTGCGGCCTGCTGTTGTCAGTTGCTGTGTACATGTCGGTTGGTTTCAAAGGGGAGGACACCGGCGAGCCTGGAGTCGTCAGGCCCGGTTGCAGCCGCGCGGGCCGCCGCGGAAGTCTCCGGCGGCATTGCACGCATTCCTTGGCATGATCGGATCGACGGCCAAGCCGTTGGGCTTGTTGCTGCGCAAACTCACGGGGATCGGGGCCGAAGGCTGCATGACATCCTCGATTTCATGTCCGCCGGACGATCAACGACCCGGCGCGGCCCACTATCCTCCTCCCGAAAACCCAAACAACTTTAAGTGGCTTTTAGCGTTAGGTGTTAGCGTTAACCTTACTATCGAAAATCCGAATGAGTGCATCTATGGTTATATCTCCATCAGGACTGAT
Organism: Bradyrhizobium sp. UBA2491; assembly: GCF_002341725.1. NCBI lineage: Bacteria > Pseudomonadati > Pseudomonadota > Alphaproteobacteria > Hyphomicrobiales > Nitrobacteraceae > Bradyrhizobium > Bradyrhizobium sp. UBA2491. The sequence continues at coordinate 163,877 of NZ_DDOP01000081.1, read as the reverse complement.
GCCTGACGCCGTATTGATGTGAAGCCAAGATCAATCTTGAATTGAATCCGGAATCGACGACGTCGATCGTCCTCATGCGATGCACGCGCGCCCGATCCGGACGACGAACTCGAGATCGATGGCCGAGCGCGACCGGTCGAACGATCTCAATTCGACGCGCACATGAATCTGTGCGCCGCGATCGGCACACCACACGTGACCGCGCAACTGTCGCGCCACTTCGCCGACGATGGCTCATGTCACCGACGCGCATCGCGTCGACGTTAACGTCAATTTCGAACGGCGTTCCGCGCGCGATATCAAGTGCGCGCCGGCCTGATAGAGTGTCGATGGGGATCGACCGCCAACCAGAGGCCGTGGATCATTGCTGCGTTTCAGTGCCATCAGCCGAACGATCTCGACGGCCGCGCCGATGATGGTCAGCTATCTGCTGTCGAGCGGATCGCTGGCTGCGGCGAGCCTCGCCCAGCTCGTGACCTTTGCGATTCTGGCGCGCGCACTCGGGCCGGCCGAGTTCGGCCTGTTCGTGCAGATTTCGGCGGTGACCGCGATCGCGGTTCAGATCTGCGGTCTCGGCGCCTCCGACTGCCTGCTGCGCAGGGTCGCGCGTGAGCCGGCGAGTTATCCCGATCTGCTCGGCCACAATATTCTGCTGATCGGACTTACCGGCGCGGTGCTCGTGCTCGGCGGCATCGCGGCGATGGTGTCGTGGACCAGCATGGGCGCCGGCCCCTCGGTCGCGATCTCGACCATCGCCTTGCTGTTCGTCGGCAATGTCGTGCTGGTCCGGTTGATCCTGCTTGTCGAGACCGTGTTCCTCGGCCTCGGACAGGTCCGCTCGGCAAACCGCTCGGTGGTCGGCTTCGCGATCGCGCGCACCGCCACGGCGGCGCTTGCCTGCATCGTGTTTCACGTCTCGAGCCTGGCGGAATGGGCGGTGTGGCAGTTTTGCGGACACCTGCTCTATGCGCTGCTCGGACTGCTGTGGCTGCTGCCGCTTGGCCGACCACGATTCAGGATCCTGCGCGAGGAGCTGCGCTCGGGCATCCTGTTCAGCTCCCAGTTCGTCGTGCGCGCGATCCGGTCCAACGTCGACCTGTTCGTGATCGGCCTGTTCACGCCGATCGAGACCGTCGGCAGCTACGGCGTGGCCCGGCGCATCATGGACAGCAGCTATCTGTCGATCGACGCCTTCAACCGGCTGATCTATCCGCGCTTCGCGCGCGCCAGCCGCGACGGCCTGCACCTGGCATTGCCCGCGGCGAAACACGCGCTGGCCGCGGCCCTCGGCCTCGGTCTTGCGACGTTCCTGATCCTGTTCGCGCTGGCACCCGAACTGCCGCGGCTGTTCGGCCGCGAGTACCACGACCTCGCATTCTTCGTGCGCTGTCTTTCCGGCACGATCATCCTGATCGGCGCCTGGGCGGTGGCGATGGATTTGCTGGGGGCGTCGGGACGGCAAGGCACACGCGCCTTGATCATGAACAGCACCAACCTGCTCGGCAGCGGCCTCATCGCCGCGGCGACATGGCTTGACGCGCCGATCGGGACCTTCGTCGCGCTCTACGTGATCGAGGGATCGCTCGTGATCACCGCGTGGCTGGCTCTGCTGCGGCTCGCACGCCGCAGCCGTCAGGATGCGGACGAGGCCGGCATCCCCGCCACGGTGTCAGGGATTGTCCCGGACGACGCGGCTGTCGATCCAGGCCGCCGGAGCCTGCCGGCTGTGGAAGAAGCCGAGCGGTAGCGCCGCGGCGTGGAACAGCCACGCCACGACCGCATAGAGCCCGAGCGTCAGGCTGCGCTGGCGCACACTCATCAGGCCGATGACGCCGGCAATCATCGCCGCATCGATCGCAAGCCCCAATCCAGGCGGCGAAGTCAGGAACGGCAGCACGACCATCGCGGCCAGCCACAGATAGACCGCGCCCCACAGCTTCAGCTCGGGCAGTTCCTGAACCAGCTGCTTCCACTGCGGCTTGCCGAACGCGGCGCGCAGCAGCTCGCCGATGCCGCGCAGATAGCCCGACTTCCAGCGCCGGACGAGCAGCGCATAGGCGTTGACCGCATGCCCGAAATGCCGGACGAAGCTGCGGTCGAGGCGGTGCAGCGTCCAGCCGCGCGCCCGCAGCCGGACGCCGAGATCGAACTCCTCGTAGCCGTGCAGATTGCGGTCCGACAGATAGCCGACCTGCTCGATCGCCGCGCGCCGGTAGAGACCGCCGCCATTCATGCGGTCGATTTCCCCGATCCGGTTCTCCGGCGAGACCCTGCGGCCGCGCCGGACATATTCGAGACTGGTGTCGTTCATCTCGACGACGTGTCCGGTGACGCCCGCTGCGCCCGGATTGTTCGCGAGCCAGGCGAGTGCGTCGGGCAGGAAGCCGGGATCCAGCAGCATGTCGCCGTCCATCAGACAGATGAACGGCTCGCGGCTGTACTGGAAGCCGAGTTGCGGGCCGATGCCGCAGCTCGGTGCGATCGCAGGCTCGAGCTGCACGATTCGGACGGGATATTTGGCCGCGATGGCGAGCGTCTGGTCGCGCGAACCGCCGTCGGCCACGATGGCCTCGCCGCCGATGCCCTCCAGCGCAGCCAGCACGCTCTCGAGCGCAGGCCCGATCCGTGCCTCCTCGTTGAGCGCCTTGAGAATGACCGACACTGCCATCGCGTGATCCGCCTCAGCCAAAATCGCACATCAGTCGGCTCCAGTCCTCGCCGGCGAGGCCGCCGAGATAGATGTCGCCACGCGCAACGGCGTCACTCACCTCGGCAATCCGCGTCACCGCAACGGCAAACGCCCGGTGCCGGAAGACGAGCCAGCGCTGCAATGCGAGCCCCGCCATCAGCGCGGGCTGCGCACGGCCGCGCGCTTCGACGTGGCCGGTGCTTTCGAGATGGCGGAACATCGCGTCCAGCACGGTGATCTCCTGGCCCTGGAGCGCCAGGATGTTGAGGACATGCGCGGTTCGCCCCGGCGCCGCATAGTAGACGAAGGCGCCGATCACGGCGCCGGCGCGGTCCTCGATCGAGCGGATGGTGAAGGCGCCGAGCTTGGTGTTGCGCGCCGCGAGCGCGACCAGCCAGCCAAGCTCCTCCTCCGACCACAGCGGCCGGACCGCATGATGGGCGATCAGCCGCGGCGCATGCGCGAGAAACGCGGGGACGGACATCTCCACCACGTTGGTGCCGTCGGCCTGCACGGCGGCGTCGCCACCGCGCATCCGGCTCAGCAACGCATCGATCGGACGAACCAGCGTGGCGAAGCCCGGATCGTTTCGGCGCAAGAACCGCAGCGAAAAGCGTCCGGCGAGCGCGCCCAACGGGCGAAAGCTGCGCGACCATTCGAGGTTCTGCACCGGAATGGGCTTGCCGCCGATCGCCAGCAAATGATTGGCACTGGTCGGCGAGGCGCTGTCGCAGAAGGAGAAGTCGGCGCGTTTCGGCCGCAGCGCAAGGATAAGCTGCGCCGCGCCGGCAGCCTCCTTGTTGGCGTCGGTCATGAAGACGCCGAGCAACCGTCCGGGCACGACATCGCCGCAAGCGACGAACTGCATGGGAACGGTGAGCAGCGCGCTGCGGATCCGCCCGTCCTGCTGTTGATAGACATGCGTGCCGGCCGGCGCACTGTAGCACGGAGAGCCAAGGGTGAGCGCGCGCAGGTATTCCTCGAGATCCGGGCTCGCCTCCTTGTCGACATTCCTGAATACCTTGAGGAAGAGGCGCGCAACCGCCGGCACATCGGCATCCGCCATCGGGCGGACAGCGCCCTTGCGCGGAGGCTGCGCATCAATCTGCGTTTGCGGCCCGCGTTGCAACATCTAGCGCACGGAAATTGGCGGACGCGCCTGCGCGTCACGCGGATGGCTAGCCTGGCAAGCGGTATGCGACGTTGAGTTCAGCATGGTCAGCCACTTGATCTCTGTCCAATCGCCACGGCGTCGCGAGACGCCAATATCAATGATTTTCATGTATCGACGAGCTTGTCCCCTCATGTCGCACCGCGCGCTACGCCGGGGCCGCCGTCGCAGTCACGTCAAGCCAATCGAGAGTCTCAAGTCCGATGCGCGCCTGGACGCCCGTCGTCGCGGCAACCCTCCAACTTCACGCGCGAGCCGTCAAGAAATTCAACTTATGGAGGTTAATGCGCGCGCCCGACGCCGCCCGGCAACAGCTGGATGACGGCGTGAATCGCTGCGCGTTGCTCGCTCGCCGCGGCGGACCGTGGCCATTCGCGCGCGCTGTCACGTGCTACTTTGGACCGACAGTTCCGGTTGCCTTCAGCCGCGCCGACTGCACCCAACCCGAGACGTCATTGCCGGTCCGTGGATTGACGTACATCACCGACGACCAGCCATCATTGGTTTGCGCATAGGCAACGAGCTCGTCATTCGGAATGACGAACACGCCGCCGACCGGACAGTGCAGGTTCGGCGCCGAATAGAATTGCAGCCGTCCGGTGCCCGTCACCACATGGGCGAGCGGCGGCGACAGCATCAGGGCGCGCGTAGTGCCCGTCTGCGGCTCCTTGCAGCTCGACGGCGTCTGCGCGTGCACGGTCGCACCGAGCACACCAAGGATCAGCCCGCTAACGACGATGCAGGCAAGCATAGACTTGTCCGACATTCTCACTCTCCCGGCCGCACTGATGGCGATCACCCGGTGTTTGTCGTCGGACATGGCGAGCAGGTTCTCCTGCTGCGACAGGGCCTGCATGCTCGAGCGCCTCTTCGAAGGAATGGCGCGCCAGTTATCTCTTATGTCACTGAGATATTGGTGTGATTTGCCGGCCACCCGCTTTGGCCAAATCCGGAACTCGCAGCAATTGCAACCCGCGATCAAGCCCGGCCGCATGCTGATTGGTTGAATTCGCGGCGCCACAGTCTTATGCGTGGTGTTCATGAGCACCCTTGCCAACACTGCAATGTCCCTGACGTCATGGCCACGCCATCAGGCACGCCCCGACAGGCCGGCGCCGTTCCTGCCGATGAACCGCGCCGAGATGACCGCGCTCGGCTGGGACCAATGCGATATCGTGCTGGTGACGGGCGATGCCTATGTCGACCATCCGAGCTTCGGCATGGCGATCATCGGTCGATTGCTGGAAGCGCAGGGCTTCAGGGTCGGCATCATCGCGCAGCCCGACTGGCATTCGGCCGAGCCGTTCAAGGCGCTGGGCAAGCCGCGCGTGTTCTTCGGCGTCACCGGCGGCAACATGGATTCGATGGTCAACCGCTACACCGCGGACCGTCGGCTGCGCCACGACGACGCCTACACGCCGGACGGCGAAGGCGGCCGCCGGCCGGACCGTTGCACCATCGTCTATGCGCAGCGCTGCCGTGAAGCGTTCAAGGACGTACCGATCGTGCTCGGCGGCATCGAGGCGTCGCTGCGCCGCATCGCGCATTACGACTATTGGTCCGACAAGGTGCGCCGCTCGGTGCTGGCGGACGCCAAGGCGGACCTTCTGCTCTACGGCAACGCCGAACGTGCCGTCGTCGAGGTGGCACACCGGCTCGCCAACGGCGAAGCGCCGCGCGATCTCGACTCGATCAGGGGCGTCGCGCTGTTCCGCCGCGTGCCCGAGGATTACGCCGAGCTGCATGCCGACGATCTCGACTCCGCCGACGAGGGCGCCGCGCGCCAGCCCGGCAACGTCGTGATCCGCCTGCCGGGCTGCGAGCAGGTCGAGCAGGACCGCGAGGCCTATGCCCGCGCCTCGCGCGTGTTGCACCGGGAGAGCAATCCCGGCAATGCGCGGCCGCTGGTGCAGCGTCACGGTGACCGCGACCTCTGGCTCAATCCGCCGCCGATCCCGCTGTCGACCGCCGAGATGGACTCGGTCTACGACCTGCCCTACGCGCGCGCGCCGCATCCCTCCTACAAGGACGCCAAGATTCCGGCCTGGGAGATGATCCGCTTCTCGGTGACGATCATGCGCGGCTGCTTCGGCGGCTGCACCTTCTGCTCGATCACCGAGCACGAGGGCCGCATCATCCAGAACCGCTCGGAGGGCTCGATCCTGCGCGAGATCGAGCGCATCCGCGACAAGACGCCGGGCTTCACCGGCGTGATCTCCGACATCGGCGGGCCGACCGCCAACATGTACCGGATGGCCTGCAAGGATCCGAAGGTCGAGGCGGCATGCCGGCGGCCGTCCTGCGTCTTCCCCGAGATCTGCCCGAACCTCAACACGTCGCATGACGACCTGATCCGGCTCTATCGCAAGGTACGCGAGGTGAAGGGCGTCAAGCGGGTGATGGTGGCGTCCGGCGTGCGCTACGATCTCGCGGTGGAAAGCCCCGCATACATCAAGGAGCTCGTCACCCATCACGTCGGCGGCTACCTGAAGATCGCGCCCGAACACACCGAGCGCGGCCCGCTCGACAAGATGATGAAGCCGGGCATCGGCGCCTATAATCGCTTCAAGAAAATGTTCGATGCCGCGGCCGAGCAGGCTGGCAAGAAATATTACCTGATCCCGTATTTCATCGCCGCGCATCCGGGCACGACCGACGAGGACATGATGAACCTCGCGCTGTGGCTCAAGAAGAACCGCTACCGCGCCGACCAGGTGCAGACCTTCCTGCCCTCGCCGATGGCGACCGCCACCGCGATGTACCACACCGGCGTCAACCCGCTGCGCGGCGTACGCCGCGGCGGCAGCGACAAGGTCGAGGCGATCAAGGGCTTGCGGCAGCGCCGGCTGCACAAGGCGTTCCTGCGCTATCACGACCCGGACAACTGGCCGGTGCTGCGCGAGGCACTCATCCAGATGGGACGCCGCGACCTGATCGGCTCGCGCCCCGACCAACTCGTGCCGGCCCACCAGCCGCCCGGCACCGGCAAGGCCGCCGGCACACGACGGCCGCTGCGCCCCGGCGACAAGGCGCAGCGCTTCACCACCAAGGGCCTGCGGATGGGCAAATAGGCCGGCCAAGCGGCGGCCCGAATCCAGATCCGGCCACGCTCGGCCGAAATCTGCTGTGATTTTCAAATTGGCGCCGGAAATGGCGCGCCCGGAACGATTCGAACGTCCGACCCTCAGATTCGTAGTCTGATGCTCTATCCAGCTGAGCTACGGGCGCATTTTCGCGGCAGGGCCTAAAGCCCGCGTGGCTCCGAGAGGCTCGGAGCGTCACGAAAGAGCGCTCTAGCTACAGGCTCCCGGTCCGGTTGGCAAGGTCTGGAAGCAGCCAATTTCGGCCCCCGGTGGAACACCGGGACACCTCAGGCCCGGGCCCGCTCGCTGCGGATCGACAGCAATTCGACCGGGCGATCCGGGATCGAGATCCGGAACGTGGCGCCGATGGTGCCCTCGACCAGGTGGATATGGCCGCCATGGGCACGGATCAGCTCGGCGGCGATCGCCAGCCCCAGCCCGCTGCCGCCGGGGCGACCGGAGGTCTGGAACGCCTCGAACAGATGCTCGCGCGCCTTGGCCGGCACGCCGGGGCCGGTGTCGGAGACCTCGATGATCGCAACCGTCCCCTCGCGGCGGCCGGTGATGCGGATCTGCTGGGCACCGCCATCGCTGTCCTGCCGGGTCTCCAGCGCCTGGGTCGCATTGCGCACCAGGTTGAGCAGCACGCGGAACAGCTGGTCCGGATCGGCATCGATGGTGAGGCCGCGCTCGATCGCGCTGATCCAGGTGATCGAGACGTCGGTCGCAAGCCCGGCGGATTCCCGCACCTCGGCGACCGCGGGCTCCACCATGATCACGCGGCGATCGGGCGCCGCCTCCTGCGCGCGGCCATAGGACAAGGTCGACTGGCAGAACGCGATGGCGCGCTCCAGCGAGCGCAGCAATTTCGGCGCAAAGCGCTGCACCCGCGGGTCGGGCACGCTGGCCAGCTGGTCCGACAGCAATTGCGAGGACGCCAGCAGATTGCGCAGATCGTGGTTGATCTTGGAGACGGCGAGCCCGAGCGCGGCCAGCCGGCTCTTCTGATGCAGCATCGAAACCAGGTCGCGCTGCATGTCCGACAATTCGCGCTCGGCCACGCCGATCTCGTCGCCACGCTGGCTGGGCACGATGATTCGCGCCGAACTCTCCGGATTCTCGTGGAAGCCGATCAGGCTCGCGGTCAGCCGCCGCATCGGACGGACGAACAGGTAATGCAGCGCCAGATAGACCAGGCCGGCGGTCAGGCCGGCGATCAGGAGGGCGACCACCAGCACGTTGCGGGAGAAGCGGTACATCGCCTGTCGCAACGGCTTTTCGTCGATCACGACCTCGATGAACTGCGCCTGGCCCGGCGCCGCCCCGACCACGCGGATGGTCTGGTCGCCATGCTCCAGCATGATCTCGAAGGCATCGACGATCGCCGACCACACCGTCATGGTGCGCATGTCGACGTCATGATCGATCGCGGCCGGCAGGTCGGCGCTGGCGAGCAGACGACGCTGCTGTCCCAGCTTGATGGCGACCGCACGGGCGCCGATGCTGGTCAGGATCTGCCGCGCCAGCGAATCCGGCACCATTCCGGAGGGGGCGGCATCCAGCACCAGCGCCGCGGTATTGGCGGCGGCCAGGCGGTCATTGAGCCGATTCATCCGGAAGTTGGCGATCGCCGGCACGTAGATCAGGAGCCCGGCGATCATGACCAGGGGAATCGTCAGCAGCAACAGCTTGCCCGACAGCCCGAGCCGAAGGGTCGGCTTGGGCCGCTGCTGCTGCGCGGTCGCCTGATCGTCAATTAGAGCCACAAGATAAGGCCTTGTTTGGCTTAGGGGTCGGAAGATGCGGCCCGGCCCCCAAACCGGTCAAATTACGGATCGCTAATGTCGGCGGTTCCCCGAACGCCCCCAAAGCGCCCCTCACCGTCAAAAACCCCGCGAAATCAGTTGTATTCGCCCCAATTGCGACGTTTCAAAGAAGACTCTTTGCGACGCCCTGTGACATTGACGAAAACAGGGCGCTCCCTTATAAGCCGCGCCAACTGTCCGCGATGGCTCGGTCCTTGACCGGGGGCGGCTCTTTGGGGCCGTGAACGGCTCGTTTGGGCCCGCCAGCATCACCGGACTCCATCTCAATACAACGGCAAATTGCCCGGTCAGCGGAGAATTACCCGTGAAGCGGACTTATCAACCCAGCAAACTGGTGCGCAAGCGCCGTCACGGCTTCCGCGCCCGTCTCGCCACGGCCGGCGGCCGCAAGGTTCTCGCCGCGCGTCGTGCGCGTGGCCGCAAGCGCCTGAGCGCCTGAGCCCGGACGTCTCCTCTCCGGAGATACCCATTATGGATCGGCTGAGGCAGCGGGCGGATTTCCTCGCCGTTGCCAATGGCGCACGGGCGAATACCGCAGCCTTTGTGCTACAGGGCCGTGGGCGCGACGATCAGGGCCCGATCCGCGTCGGCTATACCGTCACCAAGAAGAATGGCACCGCGACCGAGCGCAACCGCATCCGCCGCCGGCTTCGCGAAGTGATGAAACAGGTCGAGGCCGTATCCATGCGGCCGCACCATGATTATGTGCTAGTCGGCCGCCGTGACGCGCTGACCCGCGACTTTGCGACCATGATTGACGACCTGCGGTCGGCGCTGCGCCGCCTCGACCGGCCTGCGCCCAAGACGGGTACCAACAAGACACGTACCGACAAGACGGGTAACAAGAGCGCGCCCCATCCGAATGGAATGACGAGACCCTAAGAGATGTCCGACAACCGCAATACGATCCTTGCCGTCATTCTGTCCGGCCTCGTCCTGATCGCCTGGCAATATTTCTACAACGTGCCGCAGATGGAGAAGCAGCGCGAGGCGCAGAAGCAGGCTGAGCTGCTGAAGCCGTCGCCGCAGGCAACGCCGGGTGCCACGCCTGGCGCAGTTCCTGGCGCCGCTCCGGGAAGCTCGGCGACTCCCTCTCCGATCCCGGGAGCGCCTGCTGCCGACGCTCCGGTGGCAAGCCGTGAAGCCGTGCTCGAGGCCGGCCCGCGCATCAAGATCGAGACCCCGCGCGTGATCGGCAGCATCGCGCTGAAGGGCGCCCGGATCGACGACATCTCGTTGGTCCAGTTCCGCGAGACGGTCGATCCCAAATCGCCGGCCGTCGTGCTGCTGTCGCCGTCGGGCACCGCCGAGCCTTATTATGCCGAGTTCCTCTGGCTGACCGCCAACGGCTCGTCGGTGAAGACCCCGAACGCCGACACCATCTGGCAGCAGGAAGGCTCGAACAGCCTGTCGCCGAGCAGCCCGGTGGTCCTGAAATACGACAACGGCCAGGGGCTGACCTTCACGCGCACCATCTCGATCGACGATCGCTACCTGTTCAGCATCAAGGACGAGGTCAACAATCTCGGCAGTGCGCCGGTGACGCTGTATCCGTTCGCCCTGATCTCGCGCGGCGGCAAGCCGCCGGTCTCGGGCTACGCGATCCTGCATGAAGGTCCGATCGGCTATCTCGGCGAACAGGGCTTGCAGGAATACAGCTACAAGAACCTCGACGAGGCCAAGACCCCGACCGGCGGCAATTCGCGCGGCATCGTGTTCTCGAAGGTCACCGACGGCTGGCTCGGCATCACCGACAAATACTGGGCCACCGCGCTGCTGCCGGAAACCAACGCGACGCTCGACAGCGCCCGCTTCACCACCGGCGACAAGCGTTACCAGGCCGACTACATGCTCGGTGCGCAGACCATTCCGATCGGCGGCACCGGCGTCGCCAATGCGCGGCTGTTCGCCGGCGCGAAGGAAGCCGCGACCGTCGGCCTCAACTTCCCGCTGGTCGGCTTCGGCGGCTACAACAAGCAGCTCGGCCTCAACCATTTCGATCTCCTGATCGACTGGGGCCATTTCTACTTCATCACCAAGCCGATGTTCCTGGCGCTCGACTGGTTCTATCGCCTGGTCGGCAATTTCGGCATCGCGATCCTGTTGGTGACCGTGATCGTCAAGCTGCTGTTCTTCCCGCTCGCCAACAAGTCCTACGCCTCGATGGCCAAGATGAAGTCGGTGCAGCCGCAGCTTGCCGCGCTGAAGGAACGCTATCCTGACGACCGCGTGAAGCAGCAGCAGGAGATGATGGAGATCTACAAGAAGGAGAAGATCAACCCGATCGCCGGTTGTCTTCCCGTCGCCTTGCAGATCCCGGTGTTCTTCTCGCTCTACAAGGTGCTGTTCATCACCATCGAAATGCGGCACGCGCCGTTCTTCGGCTGGATCAAGGACCTCTCCGCGCCGGACCCGACCAACCTGTTCACGCTGTTCGGGCTGATCCCGTTCGATCCGATCGCGCTGCTCGGACCGCATTTCGGCGCCTATCTGGTGATGGGCATCTGGCCGATCATCATGGGCATCACGATGTGGGTGCAGATGAAGCTCAACCCGGCGCCGCCGGACCCGACCCAGAAGATGATCTTCGACTGGATGCCGCTGATCTTCACCTTCATGCTGGCGGGCTTCCCGGCGGGTCTCGTGATCTACTGGGCCTGGAACAACACGCTGTCGGTGCTTCAGCAGAGCTTCATCATGCGCAAGAATGGCGTGAAGGTGGAATTGTTCGACAATCTGAAGTCGACGTTTCAAAAAAAAAGCGTGACTGAGACAAAAAAGGCAACCTAGCTTTCGGCAGCCTCGCCCTATCAATGCTTGATGCCCGGCCTTGTGCCGGGCATCAACGTATTGGAGGGTAGCAGGACATTGACCTGACGGTCGGATCTGTCCCGGCCAAGACGAACTGGACTCTTCGATGACCACCGAACCCGATGCGGAGCTGATCGAGCAGGGCCGAAAACTGTTCGCCGGCGACTGGCGCTTCATCTGGGCCTCGCCCTCGATCGAAACGCTGCCGCCGATGGCCGGCCTCGAGGTCGCCTTTGCCGGCCGCTCCAATGTCGGCAAGTCGAGCCTGATCAACGCGCTGACCGGCCGCAGTGCGCTCGCACGCACTTCGCATACGCCGGGCCGCACCCAGGAACTGATCTTCTTCGAGGGCCCGGAGAACGCGGGCTTCCGCCTGGTCGACATGCCGGGCTACGGCTACGCCTCGGCGCCGAAGACCAAGGTGGCGTCGTGGACGGCGCTGATCCACAAATTCCTGCTCGGGCGCGCGACGCTGGCGCGGGTCTATGTGCTGATCGACGCCCGCCACGGCATCAAGGATGTCGATCTCGATGTGCTGAAGACGCTGGACAAATCCGCGGTCAGCTATCAGGTGGTGCTGACCAAGGCCGACCAGGTTAAGCCCGGTGAACTCAAGACCGTCACCGCCGACACCATTGCCAAGCTCGCAAAGCATCCCGCTGCGTTCCCCGAAGTGCTGGTGACTTCGTCGCGTACTGGCGATGGCATGCCGGAGCTGCGCGCCGCCATGGTGCGCCTGATCGAGGAGCGGCGCCGATGACCGGGATATTCCGTCCCCTGATCGGCCTGGCCGCCCTCATGGGCGCCTGCGGCGTGATGCTGGCGGCGGCCGCGGCCCATCTGCCGGACGCCACGCGGCTGGCGGCAGCATCCTCGATGCTTCTGTTCCATGCATCCGCCGCTATCGCGACCGTTGCGGTGGCCGACCGTGCGATCATCCATGCCAGACTCGGCGTTACGGCGGCGGGCGGCTTCGTCATCGCCGCGTCATTGTTCGCCGGCGACCTCGCACTGCGCCAATATGCCGGCCATGGCCTGTTTCCGATGGCCGCACCGACCGGCGGAACGCTGCTGATCTTGAGCTGGCTGGTGCTGGCGGTCGCGGCAATCTGGCCGAAGGGTTCATAACGGCCATTCTTCCTTCTCCCCTTGTGGGAGAAGGTAGCGTGGGCGCAGTGCACGCCGGATGAGAGGTTTCTATCCGCGGAGACAGACCCCTCACCCCGCTTCGCTGCGCGAAGCGACCCTCTCCCACAAGGGGAGAGGGTCAAGACGCTTTGCGCCCTGCCCAGCAATCAGATAGAACCGCGCCCGTCCCTCCGCTGACGATGAGACCAGCCCCATGACCGACCAGCACATCAGCCCGCTCGATCAGGCCCGCATCCTGTCCGAGGCGCTGCCGCACATGCAGGAATATGACGAGGAAACCATCGTCATCAAATATGGCGGCCATGCCATGGGCGCCGAGGACACCGCCAAGGCATTCGCGCGCGACATCGTGCTGCTGGAGCAGACCGCGATCAATCCGGTGGTGGTGCATGGCGGCGGCCCGCAGATCGCGACCATGCTGAAGCGCCTCGGCATCCAGTCCGAATTCGCCGCCGGCCTGCGCATCACCGACGCAGCAACCATCGAAATCGTCGAGATGGTGCTGGCGGGCTCGGTCAACAAGCAGATCGTCGGCTACATCAACGAGGCCGGCGGCCGCGCCGTGGGCCTCTCCGGCAAGGACGGCAACATGGTGAAGGCGTCGAAGACGACGCGCACCATGGTCGACCCGGATTCCCACATCGAGAAGGCGGTTGATCTCGGCTTCGTCGGCGATCCCGAAAAGGTCGACCTCACGCTGCTCAACCAGCTGATCGGCTATGAGCTGATTCCGGTGCTGGCGCCGCTCGCGACCTCGAAGGACGGCCAGACTCTCAACATCAACGCCGACACCTTCGCCGGCGCAATCGCGGGCGCGCTGAAGGCCAAGCGCCTGCTGCTGCTGACCGACGTGCCCGGCGTGCTCGACAAGTCCAAGAAGCTGATTCCGGACCTGTCGATCAAGGAGGCACGCAAGCTGATCGCCGACGGTACGATTTCCGGCGGCATGATCCCGAAGGTCGAGACCTGCATCTACGCGCTCGAACAGGGCGTGCAGGGCGTCGTCATCATCGACGGCAAGACGCAGCACGCGGTGCTGCTCGAGCTCTTCACCAACCAGGGCACCGGCACGCTGATCCATAAGTAATGGCAGGCGCGGGACACACGGCGAGGCGCCCTCGCCGGTCACCGGCGGCGCGGCTCGCAATGTCGCTGCCGGCCGCGCTGGTGTCGTTCCTGTTCTCGTCGGCGCCGGCCCATGCCGACCTCAAGCTCTGCAACCGCATGAGCTACGTGATCGAGGCCGCGATCGGCATCGACGACAAGGCCGCGACCGCGACCCGCGGCTGGTTCCGGATCGATCCGGCAACCTGCCGCGTGGTGGTGCAGGGCGCACTGACCGCCGACCGCGTGCTGCTCAACGCGCGTGCGCTCGGCGTCTATGGCGCCTCGCCGATTCCGCAGAACGGCACCGACACGCTGTGCGTCGCGCAGGACAATTTCGTGATCGCCGCCGCGCGCCAGTGTCGCTCCGGCCAGACGCCGGCGCAGTTCACCCAGATCACGCCGACCCAGACCGATGACGGCAACCTCGTCGCCTATCTCGCCGAAGACAGCGAATATGACGACGAGCAGGCCCGGCTCGCCGCGATCCAGCGCCTGCTGGTGATCGCGGGCTATGACGCCGCGCCGATCGACGGCGTCGACGGGCCGAAGACACAGGCTGCGCTCGCCGCCTTCCTCAAGAGCCGGGGGCTCGCCAGCGACATCGTGCAGTCGCCGAATTTCTTCGCCACCATGATCGATGCCGTGCAGAAGCCGTCGCCATCGGGACTGACCTGGTGCAACGACACGCCGCACAGGGTGATGGCGGCGGTCGCGACCGACGACGGCAAGGTGGTGACCAGCCGCGGCTGGTATCGCATCGACCCCGGCACGTGCCTGCACCCCGACGTCACCGGCACGCCGAAGCAGATCTATTCCTTCGCCGAAGCGGTCGACAGCGACAACCGCGCCATCCGCATCAAGGATAAGCCGCTGAACTGGGGCGGCGCGGTGCAGCTATGCACCCGGGACAGCAAGTTCGAGGTCAACGAGCAGGGCGATTGCGCCACCCGCGGCCTCACCGCGCTCGGCTTCACCACCGTCGACATGACCAGCGGCGGCAAGACGCTGCGCTTCGCGATGCCGTGATGAAGATAACGGCGCCACATACATCACCGTCGTCTTGGCGAAAGCCAGGACCCATAACCACAAGACTGCGTTTGGCGAAGAACGACGGGCATCGCGCCTTATTGATGGATTCCGCGGTATGGGTCCTGGCTTGCGCCAGGACGACGCCGGAGAGCATGGCGACGTTCGCGCTGAACGTTGGAGGGACATAATGAAAACTCCGCGCAACTTCTCCGATGTCGAGACCTGGGTGTTCGATCTCGACAACACGCTGTACCCGCACCATGTCAATCTGTGGCAGCAGGTCGACGCGCGGATCGGCGAATTCGTCAGCAACTGGCTGAACATCTCGCCCGAGGAGGCACGGCGGCTACAGAAGGACTATTACCTGCGCTACGGCACCACGATGCGCGGCATGATGACCGAGCATGGCGTGCAGGCCGACGACTATCTCGCCTATGTGCACAAGATCGACCACTCGCCGCTCGAGCCGAATCCGGCGATGGGAGCCGCGATCGAAAAGCTGCCCGGGCGCAAATTGATTCTGACCAACGGCTCGGTCGACCATGTCGATGCGGTGCTGGGCCGGCTCGGCATCGGCAACCATTTCGACGGCGTGTTCGACATCATCGCCGCCGATCTCGAACCGAAGCCGGCGCCGCAGACCTACCAGAAATTCCTCAGGCTGCACGACGTCGATCCGGCGAAAGCCGCGATGTTCGAGGACCTCGCGCGCAACCTGGTGGTGCCACATGAACTCGGCATGACCACCGTGCTGGTGGTGCCCGACGGCAGCCGGGAGGTGGTACGCGAGACCTGGGAGCTCGAAGGCCGCGACGCTGCTCATGTCGATTATGTCACCGACGACCTCACCGGGTTCTTGCAGCGGCTGAAGCCCTGATCGCTGTCGATGGGCGTGTTCCTGGGCGCCTCGACCAAGATCGTCGATCGCGAGACCGGCGAGATCTTCGTCGGCGAAGTCCCGGAATATGCCGTCGTGGTGCCCGGCATGCTGCCGGCCAGGCCGCTGAAGAACGGCCAGCCGGGACCCGCTACCGCCTGCGCGGTGATCGTCAAGCGCGTCGACCAGCGCACCCGCGCCAAGACCAGCATCAACGAGCTGCTGCGGGACTGATCGGCGGCTGCGACACAGCGAACAAGGCTGGCCCATCCGCGCCGTGACGTGTTAAGCGGAACGCATGAGTGATGCTGTCTCGATTACCCGCGATCTGGTTCGCTGCCCGTCCGTCACCCCGGCCGATGCCGGCGCGCTTGGCGTTCTCGAAAATTTATTGAAAACCGCAGGCTTCGAGGTCCATCGCGTGACCTTCTCCGAGCCCGGCACCGCCGATGTCGACAATCTCTACGCCCGCATCGGCAACTCGGCGCCGCATATCACCTTTGCCGGGCATACCGACGTGGTGCCGCCCGGCGATGAAGCGGCGTGGACGCTCGGCGCATTCTCCGGCGAGGTCAAGGACGGCTATCTCTACGGCCGCGGCGCCGTCGACATGAAGGGCGGCATCGCCTGCAGCGTCGCCGCGGTGCTGCAATATCTCAGGGAGCACGACGGTCAACCAAAGGGCTCGATCTCCTTCCTGATCACCGGCGACGAGGAGGACGTCTCGATCAACGGCACCGTCAAGCTGCTGAAATGGTGCGCCGAGCGCGGCGAGAAATTCGACCATTGCGTGCTCGGCGAGCCGTCGAATGTCGAGGTGCTCGGCGACATGATCAAGATCGGCCGGCGCGGCTCGCAATCCGGTACGCTGGTCGTCGACGGCGTGCAGGGCCACGTCGCCTATCCGCACCGCGCCTCGAACCCGGTGCCTGACATCTCCAGGCTGATCGTGGCGCTGAGCGACGAGCCGCTCGATCACGGCAGCGCGCAATTCCAGGCCAGCAACCTCGAATTCACCACCGTCGATGTCGGCAACACCGCGGGCAACGTGATCCCCGGCCAGGCGCGGGCCAAATTCAACATCCGCTTCAACGACAATCATACGCAGGAGAGCCTGCGGCAGCTGGTCGACGAACGGCTGGCGAAGGCCTGCGGCAACCGCATCCGCGCCCACATCGACTGGATGCCCTCGAACTCGAACGTGTTCGTCACCAAGCCCGGCCCGTTCACCGACCTCGCGGTCGCCGCGATCGAGCAGATCACCGGCCGCAAGCCGGAGCTCTCCACCTCGGGCGGCACCTCGGATGCGCGCTTCATCTCGAGCTACTGCCCGGTGATCGAGTTCGGCCTGGTCGGCCAGACCATGCATCAGATCGACGAGCGCACGCCGGTCGCCGATCTGGAGCAGCTGACCAGGATCTATCGCGGCGTGCTGGAGCGGTATTTCGCGTGATCCGGCCGGCTGGCTGGACAAAAAGTCGAAAAACAACCCCATGCACAGTAGGCGTTGTGGTCACGAGCGATCTACCGATACCAGATGCGGTAGGTAGCCCGTAGGATGGGTAGAGCGTAGCGAAACCCATCGCTTCGAAGCCGCGGCGCACATGATGGGTTTCGCTGCGCTCTACCCATCCTACGCAGTCGACCTCGCCTAATAATCCACCCGCATCAGATAGAGCCCGTCGGGCGGGGCGACAGGGCCGCAGGCGGCGCGGTTGCGGGCGGCGAGCGCGGCGGCGAGATCGTCGGCGCGCCAGCGCCCCTCGCCGACCCAGACCAGCGACCCGACCATCGAGCGCACCTGGCTGTGCAGGAATGAGCGCGCCGACGTCACGATATTGATCGCATCGCCGTCGCGGGTGACGTCGAGCTGATCGAGCGTCTTCTCCGGCGATTTGGCCTGGCACTCGGTGTCGCGGAAGGTGGTGAAATCGTGCTTGCCGAGCAGGCGCTGCGCGGCGTCATGCATCGCATCAGCATCGAGCGCGCGCGGGACGCGCCAGACCCGGCCGACATCGAGCGCGAGGTTCGCGCGGGTGTTGGTGATGCGATAGAGATAATGCCGCTTGATCGCCGAGAACCGCGCCTCGAAATCGTCAGGCACGATATCGGCCGCGAGCACGGCGATCGGATCGGGCCGCAAATGCGCGTTCAGCCCGTCGCGAAAACGGCCCGGCGGGAAGTGCTTGACGATGTCGCAATGCGCGACCTGGCCGCGCGCATGCACGCCGGCGTCGGTGCGCCCCGCGCCATGCACACGCACGTCCTCGCCGCAGATCGCCTTGACCGCCGTCTCCAGTGCACCCTGCACGGTCGGCGCGGTGTCCTGGATCTGCCAGCCGGAGAACGGCGTGCCGTCATATTCGATGGTGAGCTTGTAGCGCGGCATCAGCTCAGCCGCGCAGGCGGCTTCAGCGGCGTGCCGCGCAGGAAGTCCGCCGCCTTCATCGGTCCCTTGCCGGCGCGTTGCAGCTCGAGAATCCGCACTGCGCCGTCGCCGCAGGCGATCGCAAGATTGTCGTCGAGCACGTCACCGGGCTGGCCCGAACCTTTCGCCAGCTCGCAGCGCAGGATCTTCAGCCGCACCGGCTCGCCCTCGCCGGCGAGCTCGCACCAGGCGCCGGGGAATGGCGACAGCCCGTGGATGTGCCGCAGCACCGCGTGCGCCGGCTGCGTCCAGTCGATCCGCGCCTCGGCCTTCTCGATCTTGGCCGCGTAGGTGACGCCATCCTCGCTCTGCCCGGTCAGCTGCAAGCCGCCACGCTGCAACGCGCCCATCGCCCGCACCATCAGATCGGCGCCGAGCGGCGCCAGCGCGTCGTGCAGGTCGGATGCCGTCATGCTGTCGGTGATCGGCAGCCGCTCGGCCATCGCGACGTCGCCGGTGTCGAGGCCGACATCCATCTTCATCACCATCACGCCGCTCTCGGCATCGCCGGCCATGATGGCGCGGTTGATCGGCGCGGCGCCGCGCCAGCGCGGCAGCAGCGAGGCGTGCAGATTGAAGCAGCCGAGCTTCGGCGCATCGAGAATGGCCTGCGGCAGGATCATGCCATAGGCCACGACGACGGCGGCATCGGCGTCGTGGGCGCGAAACGCTTCAAGCGCCTCCGCGGTCCTGAGCGTCTTCGGCGTCAGCACGGGAATTCCGAGCCGCCGCGCCTCCTGCTCGACCGGCGTCGGCTGCAATTGCAGGCCGCGCCGCCCGCCGGGCTTTGGCGCGCGGGTGTAGACCGCCACGACCTCATAGCCATGGGCGACCAGCTCCAGCAGCGTCGGCACCGCGAAATCAGGCGTGCCCATGAAGATCAGGCGAAGAGGCATGCGGTCAAGCTCGGAAGGAGTTGGAGGTCTCCGTCATGGCCGGGCTTGTCCCGGGCATGACGGCGAATGAGCGTTGCTACTCAGCCGCGCGCTTGGCGGCCTTCTCGAACTTCTTGAACACGCGGTCGCGCTTCAGCTTCGACAGATAGTCCACGAACAGCACGCCGTTGAGATGGTCGATCTCGTGCTGGATGCAGGTGGCGTAGAGCCCCTCGGCATCTTCCTCATGCAGCTTGCCGTCGAGGTCGATGAAGCGCAGCCGCACCCGCGCCGGGCGCTCGACCTCCTCGTAATATTCGGGGATCGACAGGCAGCCCTCTTCGTAGACCGACAGCTCTTCCGAATGCGAGATGATCTCCGGGTTGATGAACACCCGCGGCTGCGGCGTGGTCTCGCCGTTCTCGTCGCGCTTGGCGAGGTCCATGGTGATCAGCCGCAGCGGCTGCGCGACCTGGATCGCCGCCAGCCCGATGCCGGGCGCGTCATACATGGTCTCGAGCATGTCGTCGGCGAGCTTGCGGATCTCCGGCGTCACCTTCTCGATCGGTTTCGACACCAGCCGCAACTGCTTGTCCGGCAGGATGATGATTTCTCTTAAAGCCATGGCGGCGATTTAAGCCGGTGACCTCATGGGGTCAATGCGCCCCGGAACCCATTCAGACAACGTTAACCACGTTTCTTTACGCGAGCTTAACCAGGCCAATCAGGACATCATTTACCGCAAACGTTCCCTCTTCGTTCGTGCCCGGCCGCGAATCGGCTACAACTGGCGGCATGAACGAGATTCTGCTCACGATTGGCGACCTTCCGGTCCGCGTCTCCGACGCCCTGATCGGCCTTGGCGCGCTGGCGCTGATCCTGCTGTTTGCGATCGCCGTGGTGATCGCGCGCGGCAGCCGGCGCGGCGCGGAACTGGCGATGGCCCAGGCCATTCGCGCCGATGAGCTGGAGGAACGGCTCGCGGACATGCTGCGGGCGCAGAGCGAATCCTCCGGGCGGGTCGACGCCAAGGTCGACGCCTTCGCGCAGGCGCTGGCCGGCCGCCAGGCCGAGATGGCCCGCGCGGTCAACGAGCGGCTGGATTCGGTGACCCACCGGGTCGGCCAGTCGATGGAACAATCCACCCGCAACACGATGGATTCGCTGCGCGTGCTGCATGAGCGGCTCGGCATCATCGACCACGCCCACAAGAACCTCAACGAGCTCACCACCCAGGTCACGACCTTGCGCGACGTGCTCGCCAACAAGCAGTCGCGCGGCGCGTTCGGCCAGGCACGGATGGAAGCGATCGTCCAGGACGGCATGCCGAAGGGCTCGTTCGAGTTCCAGTACACGCTGACCACGGGCAAGCGGCCGGACTGCGTGGTGTTCCTGCCCGACCAACGCCCGCTCTGCATCGACGCCAAATTTCCGCTGGAGGCGATGACCGCGCTGCACGATGCACGCAGCGACGAGGAGCGCAAATTCGCCAGCCAGCGATTGCGCACCGACGTGCTCAAGCATGTCAGCGACATCGCGGAGAAATACCTGATCCCGGGCGAGACCCAGGACACCGCGCTGATGTTCGTGCCGTCGGAATCGGTCTATGCCGAAATCCATGACGGCTTCGACGACGTGATCCAGAAGGCCTATCGCGCCCGCGTCGTGCTGGTGTCGCCGTCGCTTTTGATGCTGGCGATCCAGGTGATGCAGCAGATCCTGAAGGACGCCCGCATCCGCGACGCCGCCGACCAGATCCGCAACGAGGTGATGCATCTCGGCGACGATCTCGGCCGCCTGCGCGATCGCGTGCTGAAGCTGCAAACCCATTTCGGACAGGTCAACGAGGACGTCAGGCAGATCCTGATCTCCGCCGACAAGATCGAGAAGCGCGCCGGCCGCATTGAGGAGCTCGATTTCAGCAAGTCCGAGACACCGATCGAGGTGCCGCGCTTCGTCAAAAGCGGCACACCCGAGCTGTTCCCTGCCCCGCGCAAGCTACAGGCGGGGGAGTGAGGGGCGCTTTAGAAGTCTGTTTGGCGCTCGCGCCACCCACTCGGTGTCATCGCCCGACTTGATCGGGCGATCCAGTATCCCAGAGGCCGCAATTGGGAACGCGCAGCTTCTACGTCTACATCCTTGCTAGCCGCATCGGCGGCACGCTCCACATCGGTGTGACAAATGACCTCATCCGAAGAGTCGGCGAGCACAAACTGAAATTGGTCGAAGGCTTCACCGGGAAGTACGGCGTCGTGAGGCTGGTTTATTTCGAAATATTCGATGATCCTGAGAATGCGATTCGCCGTGAGAAGAGGCTGAAGAAGTGGAATCGAGCGTGGAAGATCCGCTTGATCGAAGAAGGCAATCCAAATTGGGAAGACTTGTATCCAACGATCGCCAGTGGCTAGGTGTTGTCATGCCCCGCGAAGGCGGGGCATCCAGTACGCCGAGACGTCGGTTGCTGGGCGCTGCCGTCACGGAGTACTGGATCGTCCGCCTTCGCGGACGATGACCTCACGATGGGATAGATGACCGCCCCCGCCGCCACACCGGAAAAGTCGCCGCCCGCCGCCAGCTCCTGGCGCGACAGCTTTGCCGTGTACTTGCAGCCGCGGGTGCTGATCGTGCTGCTGCTCGGCTTCTCCTCGGGGCTGCCGCTGGCGCTGTCCGGCTCGACGTTGCAGGTGTGGATGAAGGAGGCCGGGGTCGATCTCGGCACCATCGGGCTGCTGGCGCTGATCGGCACGCCCTACACGCTGAAATTCCTCTGGGCGCCGCTGGTCGATGCGCTGCATGTGCCGCTGTTCACGCAAATCTTCGGACGCCGTCGCGGCTGGCTGCTGCTCTCGCAGCTGTTGCTGATCGTGACGATCCTGGTGCTGGCGATGGCCGATCCGGCGCGCTCACCGTGGTTCGCGGCCTTTGCCGCGCTCCTCGTCGCCACCGCCTCGTCGACCCAGGACATCGTGGTCGATGCCTTCCGCGTCGAAAGCCTGCCGGAAAGCGAGCAGGCCGCCGGCATGGCGTCCTATGTCGCGGCCTATCGCGTCGGCATGCTGGTCTCGACCGCGGGCGCGCTGTTCATCGTCAGCGGATTCGAGTCTGCGGGAATAGCGCGTCCGTCGGCGTGGATGTGGGGCTATGTGGTGATGGCCGCGCTGGTCGTGATCGGCATCGTCACCGCGCTGGCCGCGACCGAGCCTACCCAATCGAAAGGCGCGGAGGCCGCCACGCACGCGCAGAACGCGGCCGAGCGCGTGCTGCACGCGGCGCTCGGCGCGTTCTCCGAGTTCCTCAGCCGCAAGGATGCCCTCGCGGCGCTCGCTTTCGTGGTGCTGTTCAAATTCACCGACGCGTTCTCGGGCACCATGACCGCGCCATTCGTGATCGACATCGGCTTCTCCAAGGTCGATTACGCCGCGATCGTGAAAGGTGTCGGCCTTGCCGCAACCCTGATCGGCGGCTTTGCCGGCGGCTTCGTCGCGCGGCGCTATTCGCTTGCGCAGAGCCTGTGGATCGGCGGCGTGTTGCAGGCGGTCGCCAACCTCTCCTTCTCCTGGCTCGCGCATGTCGGCGTCGATCAATGGGCGCTGGCGCTGGCGATCACCGCGGAGAATTTCACCAGCGCGATCGGCACCGTGATCTTCGTCGCCTATCTCTCGGCGCTGTGCCGCAACCCGCTGCACACCGCGACCCAGTACGCGCTGCTGACCGCGCTCGCGGCGGTCGGCCGCACCTATCTGTCATCGGGCGCGGGCTATGTCGCCAAGGCGGTCGGCTGGCAAACCTTCTTCGTGATCTGCGTGCTGGTCGCGATCCCGAGCCTGATCCTGCTGGCCTGGCTGCAACGGCGCGGACATTTTGACGAGCTGGGGCCGGTGCGGGTTTAGCTCTCCCCGCGTCGTCCTGGCGAAAGCCAGGACCCACCGCACCTGGTTGTGAAGGGATTCTGGCCGCAGCGCCGCGCAACAACCGACAGTTGGGGTAACGGGTCCTGGCTTTCGCCAGGACGACGATGCGGATGGTTCTCGATTCGATGAGACCTACTTGGCCACAACGCTCCACTTGGTGACGATGGCTTCGCTCATCTGACCGGCGTCCTGGGCGCAGGCGATCTCGTCGACCTTCACCGAGATGGCCTTGCCGGAGAGACTCTTGAGCTGCGTGGCCTGGGCGTCGTTGGTTGGAATCAGCTGGAAGGTTTCCGGCCCGGTCTCCAGATTGCAGAGACCGTTCGGCGGCGGCAGGCGGCGCGGTTCGCTGGTGATCTGGTAGGTTGCGAC
Source organism: Bradyrhizobium sp. UBA2491 (assembly GCF_002341725.1). Classification (NCBI taxonomy): domain Bacteria; kingdom Pseudomonadati; phylum Pseudomonadota; class Alphaproteobacteria; order Hyphomicrobiales; family Nitrobacteraceae; genus Bradyrhizobium; species Bradyrhizobium sp. UBA2491. The sequence goes on along the minus strand of NZ_DDOP01000081.1, from coordinate 140,549 downwards.
GCGCTTGCCGCGGTTCTTGGCGTCGCGCACCTTCATCGCGCTGAGTTCCCCCGACAGCACGTCGCCGGCCCGAATCATCTTGCCGGGCTTCTGCGGCGCATCGCTCTGCTGCGCCACCGCGCAGGGCACGACAAAAACCGTCGCCAGAAACGCAAAGCCCAGGCGTACGCCGAATCGGTCAATCGTCATGTCAGGTGGTTCCGTGTCAGATTCGTCAGAGTGTGGATGACCATCCCCGAATCGTCGTCCACCCTATCATGTTGTTTCAGCGCGATCTTTTCGACTAACGACCGATTGCCCGGCAAACCCCGGCAAATCCGGCCTTCGATCGCGCTTCAGAACAACGTTCGCTGCCGCATGGCAGCCGATAGCGTACCTTCATCGAGGTAATCAAGCTCGCCGCCGACGGGCACGCCATGCGCCAGGCGCGTCACCCGCACATTGGCCTCCGACAACAGATCGGTGATGTAATGCGCGGTGGTCTGGCCATCGACGGTGGCATTCAGCGCCAGGATGATCTCGCTGACCTCGGGCGCATGCGCGCGCGCCACCAGCTGATCGATGGTGAGATCCTGCGGCCCGACACCGTCGAGCGGCGACAGCGTCGCGCCCAGCACGTGATAGCGGCCATTGGTCGCATTGGCGCGTTCCAGCGCCCAGAGGTCGGCGACATCGGCGACCACGACGATGATCGCGGGGTCGCGACGCGGATCGGTGCACACCGTGCAGGGATTTTGTGTATCGATGTTTCCGCAGGTCTTGCAGACCTGGATCTTGTCGATCGCGACCTGCAACGCCGATGTCAGCGGCGTCATCAGCGCTTCGCGCTTCTTGATCAGATGCAACGCCGCGCGCCGCGCCGAGCGCGGCCCCAGACCCGGCAGCCGCGCCAGCAACTGGATCAGGCGTTCGATCTCGGGACCGGCGACGCTTGCAGCCATTTACGAGCCGAATCCCGGCGGCAGGCCGAGCCCGCCGGTGATCGCCATCATCTTTTCCTGCATCGCGGTCTCGGCCTTGCGGCGGGCGTCGCCATAGGCGGTGACGAGCAGATCCTCAAGCACCTCGCGCTCTTCGGCCTTCATCAGCGAGGGATCGATCTTGATGCCCTTCACTTCCATCTTCGCGGTCATGCGCACCGCGACCAGGCCGCCGCCGGAGATGCCCTCGACCTCGACATTGCCGAGTTGCTCCTGCATCTCCTGCATCTTGGATTGCAGCTGCGCTGCCTGCTTCATCATGCCGAGAAAATCAGCCATGCGTGCGTCCCTGTGATCGGATCAATCGTCGTCGCTGTCGGAAGTTTCAATCGGGTCCTCGCCGGTCGCGTCGGCGACCGGAACCTCGGCGGCAAGGCGGCGGACCTCGATCACCTTGGTGCCGGGGAAGCGCGTCAGCACCTCCTGCACGCGCGGATCGGCCTCCGCGGAGCGCTGATGTTCGCTGCGGGCCTGCTCGTTCTGCGAGCGTACCGTGGGCTGGCCGGCCTCGTTGGAGATGATCACGGTCCAGCGCCGCCCGGTCCATAATTCGAGCTTGCGCGGCAGATCGGTGACCAGCGCGCGCTGGGCCTTCGGCTCGAGCGCGATCTCGAGCTGGCCATCCTCGATGCGCACCAGCCGCACGTCGGCCTCCAGCGCGCTCTTGGTCATGATGTCGCGCTTCTCGCCGGCGAGCGCGATCAGCTGCGGAAAGCTCGTGATGCGCAGCGCGGGCGCGGCGTTGGCGGCGGGCGATGCCAGCTGCGGACGCGCGGCGAGATCGGCGCGCGGCGCCGCCTGCGGTGCCCGCACCGGCGCCGGCGACATCGCTGATATCGCCGCGCTCGGCGCGCCGCGCGGCGATGATGATGCAGCGGAGCCGGACGTCGCGGGCGCAGCGCCTCCGCCATTCTGTTCGAGCATCCGGATCGCTTCATCCGGCGTCGGCAGATCGGCGACATAGGCGATCCGCACCAGCACCATCTCGGCAGCAGCCGCCGGGCGGGTCGCGGTCTGCACCTCGGCGATGCCCTTGAGCAGCATCTGCCACATCCGCGACAGCACCCGCATCGAAAGCTTGACGGCGAATTCGCGCGCGCGCACCCGCTCGGTCTCGCCGAACGCGACATTGTCGGCGGTTGCCGCCACGACCTTCACGCGGGTGACGAAATTGACGAATTCGGCGAGATCCGACAGCACCACGACCGGATCGGCGCCGACATCATATTGCGCGCGGAATTCGGCGAAGGCGGCGGCGAGATCGCCGCGCGCCAGCGAATCGAACAGGTCGATCACGCGGGTGCGGTCGGCGAGGCCGAGCATCTGGCGGACGGCGTCGGCCTTCACGTCACCCGCGGCATGCGCGATCGCCTGGTCGAACAGCGACAGCGAATCGCGCACCGAGCCTTCCGCGGCGCGCGCGATGATGCCGAGCGCCTCGGGCTCGACCGTGACGCCCTCTTTCGTCGCGATGTTGCCGAGATGCTTCATCAGCACATCGGCCTCGACGCGACGAAGATCGAAGCGCTGGCAACGCGACAGCACCGTGATCGGAACCTTGCGGATCTCGGTGGTGGCGAACACGAACTTGGCGTGCTCCGGCGGCTCCTCCAGCGTCTTCAGGAAGGCGTTGAACGCCGCCGTCGACAGCATGTGGACTTCGTCGATGATGTAGACCTTGTAGCGCGCGCTCGCCGGTGCATAGCGCACGCTGTCATTGATCTGGCGGACATCGTCGACGCCGGTGTGGGACGCCGCGTCCATCTCCAGCACGTCCATGTGCCGGCTTTCCATGATCGCCTGGCAGTGCACCCCGAGGTCGGGCATGTGGATGGTCGGGCCCTTCACCGAGCCGTCGGGCTTTTCGTAGTTGAGCGCACGGGCGAGGATGCGCGCGGTGGTGGTCTTGCCGACCCCGCGGACGCCGGTGAGGATCCAGGCCTGCGGAATCCGCCCGGTCTCGAACGCGTTCGAGACGGTGCGGACCATGGCCTCCTGGCCGATCAGGTCCTCGAAGCTGGAGGGGCGGTATTTGCGGGCAAGGACGCGATAGGGCTTGGCTGCGTCGGGGGCGCCGCCCAGGTCAAAACCGCTTTGGCCTGCGCCGTCGGGCGGTTGGGAGGGGTCGCCAGCGTCATTCATGCGTCGATCCGCAACTTTGGGGTCTCTTGCAGCCGGCGTGCGGATGAGAGCCGAAATCGAGCGCCGGGCGCGGAGACCGCCATTCCAGCGCGAATCGCTCGGAAAAAACAGGTAGGAGACTGACGAGCGACCCGATCCGGACCTCGTTAGGGCTGCTTCCTTCCGGACCTGACCCGGTTGGCGAGTGGCTCGTCCACCGCCAATCTCCCGGTCCCTATTTGGGGCCAAAACCGCCGGAAAGCAAGCGCTCTGACCCGGCTTTGTAAGGCCGGCTTTGTGGGGCTTGTACGGGAACACATAAAGGCATTATTTGCCGGTCATGCCCGCCTCCAACTGGTCGCTGCATTCGCAGCTCAAGAAAGACACCATCGACATCGGCGACCTGCCGCTGTGCAAGGTGCTCGTCATCAAGGATGCGAATTATCCCTGGCTGCTGCTGGTGCCGCGGCGCGACGGCGCGGTCGAGATCATCGACCTCGACGAGGTCGAGCAGGCCCAGTTGATGACCGAGATCACCCGGGTCTCGCGCGCGCTGAAAGAGATCACCAAATGCGACAAGCTGAATGTCGCGGCGCTCGGCAATCTGGTCCCGCAGCTTCACGTCCATGTCATCGCCCGCCGGACCAGCGACGCTGCATGGCCGCGTCCCGTTTGGGGCGTGATGCCGCCGCTGGCGCATGACGCCGAGGAAGTGCAGAATTTCATCAGCGCGCTTCGCCGCAAGATCTGGTTGGGTTGAATTTCAATGTCAGCATCCGATTCCTTCCCGCTCGGCCAGCCGGCCTTCGTCACCCATGCACTGGACCGCGCCGCGCATCTGCGCACCAGCGACGAAAAACTGTTCGCGCTGGAGGGCCATCGCGAGGCACGCGCCTATGTGATCTATCGCGACTCGCTGGTGGTGAAGCAGGACGACGGCGGGGCCCGCGCGCTGCTCTCGCTGGAAGAGGCCCGGAGCTATGGTGCAAATCCTGGCACGATCTTCCTCGGCTTGCGCGATGCGGCGCCGATCTTCGGCATGGGGATCGCGCCGCAGGCCGCCGAGAAGCTGGTCGGGCGCAGCGATGTCGCGATCACCGAACTGCGCGGCATGGCGATGCAGGGCGTGGTGCCGCCGGAGCAGCTCTCGGCGATCGCGATGGCGAAATCGATGGTCACCTGGCACCAGCGCCACGGCTTCTGTCCGAACTGCGGCACCCGCACGGCGATGCGCGACGGCGGCTGGAAGCGCGAATGCCCGAACTGCAAGGCCGAGCATTTTCCGCGCACCGACCCGGTCGTGATCATGCTGGTCACCCATGGCGACAAGGTGCTGCTCGGCCGCCAGAAGCAGTTCATGCCCGGCATGTATTCCTGCCTCGCTGGCTTCGTCGAGGCCGCCGAGACCATCGAGGATGCGGTCCGGCGCGAGATTTTCGAGGAGAGCGGCATCCGCTGCACCGACGTCAACTACTACATGACGCAGCCCTGGCCCTACCCGTCATCGCTGATGATCGGCTGCACCGCGCGCGCGACCAGCGAGGAGATCGTGGTCGACCGCACCGAGCTCGAGGATGCACGCTGGTTCGATCATGCCGAGGCGACGCTGATGCTCAAGCGCCAGCATCCCGACGGTCTCGCCGGTCCGCATCCGTTCGCGATTGCCCATCATCTGCTCGGCCGCTGGGTGCATCACCGAAACCCGTTGGAGCAATAGCGGGAACCGGACATCGTTCTGCCCATTAGACTGGACACAGCTTGAGCCAGCCGACGGAACCATTGCGACGGACCCCTGCATGAATTTTCAAGACGGCGCCCCGAAAGTCCCGCCCCGCATCCTCTGCATCGGCCTGCCGGTGCGCGACCTGACCTTCCGGGTCGGCGTTCCGGCGCGCGGCTCCAAGGAGAATGCGACCCATTTCGACGAGATCTGCGGCGGCAACGCGCTGAACGCCGCGATCGGCATCGTCCGGCTCGGCGGCCGCGCCTCGATCTGCGGACCGATGGGCGATTCGCGGGAGACCTCGAGCCGCTTCATCTTCGACAAGCTCGCCGAGGAAGGCATCGAGACCAATCATCTGATCCACATGCCTGACCTGGTGACGCCGATCTCGGCGATCATGATCGACGACACCGGCGAGCGCACCATCGTCACGTTCCGCGACCCGGAGCTCTGGAAGGTGAAGCTGCCGCCGACCGAGCTGCTGCTGGAGGATTGTGCGGCGATCCTGACCGAGAGCCGTTGCGCGCCGTTCTGCACCGAGCTGTGCGCCGAGGCCGTCAGGCGCGGCATTCCGGTCGTGGTCGACGTCGACCGCGCGATGTCGATGCGGGAAGGGCTCTTGACCGCCTCCTCGCATCTGGTGTTCTCCAGCGAGCCGCTACAGGAGACCGCCGACGTCACCGACGACGGCCAGGCGCTGCAAAAGCTCGCCAAGCTCACGCCCTCGTTCCTGGCCGGCACCCGCGGCCCGAAGGGCACGATCTTCCTCAACGAGAAGGGCGAGCTCGAGGAGAGCCCGGCCTTCCCGGTCCATACCGTCGACACGCTGGGGGCGGGCGACGTCTTCCACGGGGCGTTCGCGCTGGCCGTGACCGAAAAGCAGGAATTGCGGCAGGCGCTCCGCTTCGCTTCGGCCGCCGCGGCGCTGAAATGCACCCGCTTCGGCGGCGCTTATGCCGCACCGCAACGTACTGAAGTTGAAGCGTTTTTGGGTGAGCACGCGGGTGCCGGGCGGGTCTGACCGGTCACGACCCGCTTGATTTGGAAGATTTTTCTCTATAAGAGGGAGATTGAACCTTCATATGGAACTTTCTTCTATGACCGATGTCGCCATTCAGCTTCATGACAACAACCGCCGCCTCGACGCGATCGATCGCAAGATCCTGACCGTGTTGCAGGAGGACGCCTCGCTCTCCGTCGCCGAGATCGGCGACCGCGTCGGGCTGTCGTCGACGCCATGCTGGAAGCGCATCCAGCGGCTCGAGGCCGACGGCGTGATCCTGCGCCGGGTGGCGCTGGTCGACCAGAACAAGATCGGGCTCGGGATCTCGGTGTTCGTCTCGGTCGAGAGCGCCGACCATTCGGAAGCCTGGCTGCGCAAATTCGCCGACGCCGTCAGCGCCATGCCCGAGGTGATGGAGTTCTACCGGATGGCCGGCGACGTCGACTACATGCTGCGCGTCGTGGTCGCCGACATGCAGGCCTATGACGTGTTCTACAAGAAGCTGATCAGTGCGGTGCCGCTGAAGAACGTCACCTCGCGCTTCGCGATGGAGAAGATCAAGTCGGTGACCGCGCTGCCGGTGCCGGCGGCGTAGGCGGCGCGCTCAAGCGTAGTGGCACCCTCAACTGTCATCGCCCGGCTCGACCGGGCGATCCAGTACGCCGCGGCTTCCCGGCTCAATCACATCCGTCTCTGGAATACTGGATCGCCCGGTCGCGCCGGGCGATGACGGTTTGCTTGGGGCGCGAGCTCTGCCTCAAATCTTCTGATTGTACTCGCCGACCTCGGGATGGGTGCGCAGCACCGAATCCATCGCCTCGAACATGTCGCGCATGCGCTGTTCGCTGACCGGGCTCTCCACCACGACGACGAGCTCCGGCTTGTTCGAGGACGCGCGCACCAGGCCCCAACTGCCGTCCTCGACCGTGACGCGGACGCCGTTGACGGTGACGAGATCGCGGATCGGCTGGCCCGCGACCTTGCCGCCGTTCTGCTGCAACGTCTCGAAGTGCTTCACCACGGCATCGACGACGCCATACTTGGTCTCGTCGGCGCAATGCGGCGACATGGTCGGCGACGACCAGGTCTTCGGCAGCGCGTTCTTCAGATCGGCCATCGACTTGCCCGGCGCGCGGTCGAGCATCTCGCAGATCGCGATCGCCGACACCAGGCCGTCGTCATAGCCGCGGCCGAACGGCTTGTTGAAGAAGAAATGCCCGGACTTCTCGAAGCCGGCGAGCGCGCCCAATTCGTTGGTGCGGCGCTTCATGTAGGAATGGCCGGTCTTCCAGTAGACGGTGTTGGCGCCCTGCTTCTGCAACACCGGATCGGTCACGAACAGTCCGGTCGACTTCACGTCGACGACGAACTGCGCGTTGGCGTTGATCGCCGACATGTCGCGCGCCAGCATGACGCCGACCTTGTCGGCGAATATCTCCTCGCCGGTGTTGTCGACCACGCCGCAGCGGTCGCCATCGCCGTCGAAGCCGAGCCCGACATCGGCCTTGTGCAGAAGCACCGCGTCGCGGATCGCGTGCAGCATCTCCATGTCTTCCGGATTCGGATTGTATTTCGGAAAGGTGTGGTCGAGCTCGGTGTCGAGCGGGATCACCTCGCAGCCGATCGCCTCCAGCACCTGCGGCGCGAACGCGCCAGCGGTGCCGTTGCCGCAGGCCGCCACCACCTTCAGCTTGCGCTTCAGCTTGGGCCTATTGGTGAGGTCGGCGATGTAGCGCGCCGGATAGTTCTCGTGAAACTGGTAGGAGCCGCCGGCCTTGTTGTGAAACGCGGCGTTGAGCACGATCTCTTTCAGCCGCGTCATCTCGTCGGGGCCGAAAGTGAGCGGCCGGTTGGCGCCCATCTTGACGCCGGTCCAGCCATTGTCGTTGTGCGAGGCGGTGACCATCGCGACGCAGGGCACGTCGAGATCGAACTGCGCGAAATACGCCATCGGCGTCACCGCAAGCCCGATGTCGTGCACCTTGCAGCCCGCCGCCATCAGGCCCGAGATCAGCGCATATTTGATCGAGGCGGAATAGCCGCGGAAGTCGTGCCCGGTGACGATCTCTTGGCTGACACCAAGCTCCGCGATCAGCGCGCCGAGCCCCATGCCCAGCGCCTGCACGCCCATCAGGTTGATTTCCTTGTTGAACAGCCAGCGCGCGTCGTATTCGCGAAACCCGGTCGGCTTCACCATCGGCTCGGACTCGAAGGCATAGGTGTTCGGGACCAGCGCGGATTTCGGCTTCGGAAACATCAGAAACGGCCTCGTGGAAATGCGGAGGAACAACGCTGCTGGCTTTAGCGAATGCATCGCCGCAGCGGAAGGCGGGATTGACGGCTTGTGGCGAATAATTACGGCAGATTTGGCGTCGGCGAAATACCTGCACGCCGGCGCAATCCGCCGCGCTATTGCGCCCTGCGAGCTGCTCTGCGCATCGAACAATTGACACGTCGGGCAACTCACCGATACATTTTCATCATCACAACAATTAAGCCCGCACCGGAAAATCCGCTGCGGGCTTTTTCAATCGGACAGGTCGCTGTCGGCCAATACGCTGCCGGGCACACCGGAATTGGCCACCGCAACGAGCTGAACTGACCGATAGCCAGGGCCGCTCCCGCCGATAGACGGACGCCCGGCGAAGACGATGGGCAAGCCGAACCGGAAGCGACACGTCCGCGCCATCGCGCAAGCCAGCCTTCAAGCACTCTGCCTTCAAGCATTTGCCTTCAAACATCCAAAGCCAACCCAGCCCTCTCCGCGAGGTGCGGTCACGCACGGGCTCGCCCGAAGCTGTCCGCAATATCTGTAGGTAATGATCATGCCGGACTACTCTCTGGTGCCGGTGGACCATCAGCCGGACTTCGATGACTACTCGCTCGTTCCCGTTGACCACGATCCGTTCGCCGCGGATGGCGTAACTCAACTGGCGCAGTTTCAACAGCCGCCGACACCGACTCAACCGGCGCAGCCACAGCCGCAAACCCAATTGCAACAGTCTGCGACAGGAGCCGGTCAACCCGGCGTCATACGTCAGAAAATCGTCGATCGAGCTAACGCTCAAATTGGTTCAACCGCATGGACCACCGAAGTCGCAAAGGGGAATTTCCCTGAAGGCAAGAACAAATGCAATTTGTTCGTCCATGAGATGCTGACCGACGCGGACGCGAGTCCCGGTCTCCCGAATGGGCATTGGTACTGGAAGCATTTTCCGCCCACCGCCGGACAATGGGCAGATCCATCGTATGCAATTCCCGGATGGCGCGTCCTGGGTCCCGACGAGTCGCCCCAGCCGGGAGATGTGGCGGCGCAGCCGAGAGATTATAGCGACGCGACGGGGCATGTCGTGATCGTGGGGCCGAACAACACGTTCATCGGCGTCGGGTCTCCTCCCTACGACGGGGCTCCCGAAAGGATTGAAAGCGGCTCCAAAAAGGACATTATAGTGCGCGCCCCTGCCAAGGGTCCGATACTGTATCGACGCTATGTCGGGCAATAACATGCGACGCTTCATCCTGTCTTGTGTGCTGTCGCTCGGCTGCGCGTTCGCGCTCTGTCTGAATGCCGCCAGCGCGGCCTCCAACGGGAGCGAAGCAAGCGCGCCGCACGATGAAGACAAGTATCAAGCCTATGTCGAGAAAGTCGCCCAGGCGACAAGAGATGATGCTGTTGACCGCATACCGCCCCAATATCCCCCGTCCGGCGACGCGTTCGAAGAGCTTGTGGCCGCCGCGCCAGAAAACATCGATTTTTGCATTCGCTATCTAACGGAAGGAAGGGAGGGCGGGCGGATCGCCCTCTATGCGATGTATCAACTCGATGTCGATGATTATGTCGTGCTTATAAGAAAACTGGTGAAACTGTACCGCAGTGGCCTGTTACCCGAAGGCGCATTATCGGGAGCGATATACTATCGCTATTCTCTTGTTGCCCTTGATCATTACGATCATCCGAAAATTCAGGCACTTTTCAAGGAATTGGCGGCACAAGACTTTCCGGACTATATCAAGTGGGAAATTAGATATATCCGTTCTGGTGAAGGGTTTGCGCGGAAGAGATGGCGGGATTTTGATCGGGAGTGCTCGCGCTGGTCGGAGATACGATCGATCTCAGCATGCGTTTCGCTGGCGGCGGAGATATTGAGGGTCTATGCGGTCTCTTTGGCGACGCGGTGATCAGCAGGCGTCTTGATGGCGCAGCCGCTTGCGCTTGAACAGTTGTGGGGCCGAATGCCAACTTCCTCGGCGTTGGAGAGAGCGAAAAGATCGAGAGCGTTGCTGCAAAGATGATGGGTAACAATCAGCCTGGTGGTCTGCTGGTCTATCATCGTTACGAGCCTTAGCATGCGGCGCGCTCGAATATGGCTCCTGCTATGCTTCGGATGCCTCTTCGGTTGCTGTCCAGAAATCGATGCCGCCGAACCATCTGGTCGTACGGCCGACGGCTCGCATGACGCCAGGAGTAGGGCTTTGGTGGATCGGCTCATGACCTCCGACCCACAGGACTGGTGTGCATTCAGTTCCTGTCTTCGACCCGCTCCCCCTGAACCATCCGGCGGCAGCGCAGCGAGTCATTATGAGAGATATGCGGACAAGGTTGTTGCCATGGACCGGAACCATGAGCGTGTTGTTGCGCCCCACGAGTTGCTTGAGCACTATCGCTCCGACCCAGCATGGTTTCTAGGGGGGCGCTAGGGATGGACAGGCAGGCATCGCCGTGCGGTTGTCATTTCAGCCGCTCCCGGCGCTCTGCAATCTGCCCATCGAACAAATCTGCGCGTCGAATAGTTGACACGTCGGGCAACTCACCGATACATTTTCATCATCGCAACAATCGAGCCCGCACCGGAAAATCCGCTGCGGGCTTTTTGAATCGGACAGGCCGCTGTCGGCCAGTACTGCCGAGCGCGCCGAAATTGGCCGCCGCAGCGAGCCGAAATCGCTGACAGCCAGGGCCATCGACAGACCGGCGCCCGGCGAAGACGATGGGCAAGCCGAACCGGAAGCGGCACGTCCGCGCCATCGCGCAAGCCAGCCTTCAAGCACTTGCCTTCAAACATCCAAAGCCAACCCAGCCCTCTCCGCGAGGTGCGGTCACGCACGGGCTCACCCGAAGCTGTCCGCAATATCTGTAGGTGATGATCAATGCCCAATTACTCTCTGGTGCCGGTGGACCATCAGCCGGATTTCGATGATTACTCGCTCGTTCCCGTCGACCACGATCCGTTCGCCGCGGACGACATCATTCAACCGACACGGACGCAACTGGCAAACCATCCGCAAACGGATGCGGGCTTCGATCAGCCGCCGTCCGCTCCGCAAACGCCGGGGTCCGCGCCGCCACTCTCGCTTGCGGCGGGCGCCGATGACTTCTTCAGGTCCATCCCTCGCGGAATCGCTTCTGGCCTGAACAGTGCGGGGAGCGCATTGGCGCGTGCCACGCAGGCCGAGATGGGGCAAGACGTGGACGCGCCGACCCCGGCACAGGGGATGGACATTCTTGAGAAGAATGTAACCGGACCCATGCACAGGCCGGAAGGCCGAGCGGGCAAATTCGGTGCATCTGTCGGAGAATTTGTCGGCAATCCCGCTTCCTATGTCGTGCCCGGAGGATTGCCGTTCAAAGTCGGAGCGGCTGCGCTGGGGGGCTTGGGGAGCGAGGCTGGCGGTCAACTTGGTGAGGGAACCCGTCTGGAGCTACCTCTCCGGATCCTCGGCGGCCTACTCGGTGGCCTTGGTGCCGCCAAGATAGCACCTGCGAGCAGGGTGAGGCCGCCGACGGGTGCAGTTGAAGACGTTCCAGGCGCTGGGCTTCGTAACCTATATCACTACACCGACGAGGCTGGCCTGAACGGCATCCTGAATGAAGGAAAGCTAAATCCTTCTCTGAAAGCCCGAAGACCACGCGATGTGAAGTATGGCAACGGTCAGTATCTTACCGATATTGAGCCGGGCACAATGGAGCCGAAGAAGCTATCGAACGCCCTCGTAAATAATCAGCACCAAGCGGAAAAATTCACTCACTACCTCGAAATCAACCCGGCCGGTCTGAATGTGATTAAGGGCCGGTCCGGCGTTTATGTTATCCCAAACGAAGGACCGTTGGATTTGAACAACAGGATTATCAGCAGCGGAAAGGTGTCCGACC
>NZ_DDOP01000081.1:127983-128290 GCF_002341725.1 Bradyrhizobium sp. UBA2491 | reverse complement strand
CTTCGTAAGGTCGAAATCTTTCCCGACGGAAGGATGCTGTATGCCGATCCTGACGTCGAGTTCGAGGAGACGGGCCTGAGCACGATGCCATTTCCACCGCTTGAGAAGATCGCCGCCGATCCCGAGTCCGAGCTGGAAGTGATATCAAAGGCCGAGTTCGAAAAAATCTGGGCAATGGCGACGGCGTAAACGGGTTTCGCTGCTGCACGGCACGATCCGCAAGCACGGCCAACAGATCAAGACGGTGCGGCTTCGCAACGCCGCTGGCTTTAGCGAGTGCATCGCCGCAGCGGAAAGGTGTCCGACC